>CAYUYN010000059.1:6986-15812 GCA_964449185.1 uncultured Anaerolineales bacterium
GTCTGTCGTCCGTCGTCGCTTCTCTTTGACATCCCCTCGTGCAAGCGGGTACAATGCCACCTCCAAGCTAGGAGGCCAGTATGGCACGAGTGACGAGTGTGCAAGAGGTGTTTGACGTGCTGCCCAGCCGGGTCAATGCTGAGCAGGCCAAGGGCATTAATGCGAAGATTCAATTTGACCTGAGCGGGGAGGGCGGCGGCCAGTGGGTCGTGGGGATTGCCGACGGCCAGGTGACGGCCCAGCCAGGCACGGCGCCTGGTCCCAATGTCACGATCAGCGCCAGTACCGGCGATTATCTCGCCATCATCAATGGCGACTTGAACGCCATGAACGCCTTCATGCAGGGCAAGGTCAAGGTCAAGGGCGATATGGGTTTGGTGATGAAGCTGCAGGGTCTGTTCGGGAGAAGCTGACGTTTCACAAGGGTCACCCACTCACCTGGTCAGCGGGTCACCTGGTTCTTCAGCGCAGCTACTGGCAAGTATTAGGGGAATAGGCGCCGGGCTTTAACTTCGAGCACGGCGTTCTTCTTGTAGCGGTAAAGGCGGGCGGGGCGGCCCTGGCCCTCGCCGGCGCGGTAGCGGCTGGTCTCGTTCAGGATATCGGCCTCCAGGATGCGCCGGCGGAAGTTGCGCTTGTCCAGTTTTTCGGCGAGCACCACCTCATAGGCGGCCTGCAGCTCACTCAGCGTAAACTCGTTGGGCAGCAGCTCAAAGCCCACCGAGGTGTACTCCAGCTTGTAGCGCAGTCGCTGGTGGGCGTATTGCAGGATCTCGGCGTGGTCAAAGGCCAGCTCCGGCTGCTCATACACCGAGTGCCAGGCCGCCTCGGCCGCGTCGCCGGCGCTGGGGGTAACCTCGGCGCCGACCAGCGCAAAGTAGGCCACGGTGATCACTCGTCCGCGCGGGTCGCGCCGGGGTGCGCCAAAGGTGTAGAGCTGCTCCAGGTAGACGTCTTGCACGTCCGTTTCCTCGGCCAGCTCGCGACGGGCGGCATCGTCGAGCGCTTCGTTGGGGTGCACAAACCCGCCTGGTATGGCCCACCGGCCGCGGAAGGGCTGGGCGCCGCACTGGACGAGCAGCACCTGCAGGTCGTGCTCGCGCACGCTGAAGATGACGACGTCCACGCTGACCGCGTGGCGCTCGGCAGACGGTGGCATCAAAGTATCAAACAAGAACGGCTCCGCATGGTGTCTGGGCAACACCAAGTGCCGGAGTATAGGGAGGTTGCCGGGAAAGTCAATTCGGGGGGCCCGGCGCCACAAACTACCACGCCCCAGTCATGGGGCTGCAGGAGAGCTTAATGCTCGAGGTCGTCGTCGAACGTCTCGCCGGCTCCGCCAGCCGCCGACATTTGTTGTTTCTGGCCGCAAGCCTGTTTACGCTGGTGTTCGTCGGTTACCATTTTGGCACCTTCGACCAAAGCATCCACATCCCCTTTCTAAAGAAGTACGCCGACCCCGGCTTGTACCCGGGCGACCTGTACTTCGATCTGCGCTTCCAGCACTACTCGTTCTTCTGGTTCCTCTTCCAGCCGTTTTACCAGGCGGGCATGCTGGAGGTGGCCATGCTGGTGGCCCACCTCTTGGCCACCTATCTTACCTACTGGATGCTGTGGACGCTCAGCTTCACCCTGTTCCGGTCGCCGGTGGCCGCGCTGCTGAGCACCCTGGCCTTCATCTTCCCGCATCTCGGCTTCGCCGGCTTTCCCATCATTGAGTTCAGCCTGCTCAACCGCACCTTTGTCCTGCCGTTTCTGATGCTGGCGATGGTGTTGTTCCTGCGGGGGCGGGTGGTGGGCGCCTATGCGCTGCTGGGTCTCCTGTACAACCTGCACGTCATCTCGGTGCAGTTCGTGCTGTGCATGTTTCTGCTGCACAGCGCCCTGGCCTGGCGCGCGATCGGCTGGCGCCGCCTGGCGGCCGGGCTGGCGCTCTTCGTGTTGGGCGCCGCGCCGGTGCTGGCCTGGAAGCTGGGCAGCGCGGGCACCCCGGTCGACTTTTCGGCGCGGCCCGAATGGTTTTCCACCGTGGCGCGCGGCTCGCTCTACAATTTGTTCTACTTGCTGCCGCCTTACCCGCACATTTTGTTTATGACCTTCAGCGGGGTCAGCGCGCTGCTCATGTTCGCCATTGGGCGCAGACAGAAGCCGGCCGGCCCGCACGACCGCACCGTCACGCACTTTGTGGCCGCCGCCGTCATAATCCTGCTGGCGCAGACCGCCACGGCGCAGTGGTACCCGGCCACCATCATCATCCAGTCCCAGATCATCCGCGCCGGGCTGTTTATCTTGATCTTTGGCTACCTCTATTTCGGGCGCTACCTGGCCGAGCGCTATCGGCGCCGCGCCGAAGATCCCGTCGATTTCAAAGTCCTTACGCTGACCTATATCCTCTTCACCCTGCCCGTGGGGCCGCTGCTGGTGTGGATGCTGCAGCGGCTGATCACCCCGGTGCGCTGGCGGCGCCTGGCCGTCGCCGCTACCCTCCTGACCCTGGTGGTGGCCATGGCGGCGGTGGTCAAGATGTTCGACATCTGGCAGCCGGGTGTCGCGGCCTTTGGCCCGCGCACGGATTGGGAAGACGTCCAGCTTTGGGCACGCGACAATACCGCGCTTGACGCGCTCTTCATCACCCCGCCGCAGATCTGGTGGCTGTATCAGACCGATTGGCGGGTGTACTCGGAGCGTTCCACCCTCGCCACCCTGTCCGAGCTGCTGGAGGCGGCCTTCGCACCCGAATACATCGAGCACTGGCAGCCCCGTTTCGAAGCCGTGGCGCCGGGTGCGCTGGCGCACTTCCGCGGCAACTATTTTGAGAACAAGGCCATCACGCGCGCGGCCTTCTACAGTCTGAACACTGAACAACTGCAGGCCCTGGCGCGTGAGTATGGCGTTGACTACCTGGTGGTGGAGAAGCCCTACGCGCACGACCTGCCGCTGCGGTATGAGAACGCTGACTACGCGGTCTACGAATTTTTGGACGAAACCTCCAATAGTCAAGGGGAATAAGGCGTGCTATACTGCCTTTACGATGGCAAGCAGGCAGTTGGTCTTCGGCGCGCATCTGAATAATCCCGACGCTAACGTGAACGTTCGCCGGGCGCGCCGACACGCCTGCTGATTCCACAGCAGACTCTTCGGTTAGCCGCCCGCGCGCCGCAAGCGCACCGGGCGGTTTTTTTGTTGTCCACTGAAGCGCAAGCTTCAAGTTCTCGGGAGGCCTCTATGTACAAGACGCACACTTGCGGCGAGCTGCGGCTCGAACACGTCGGTCAGAGTGTCAAGCTGGCCGGCTGGGTCAACGCGCGCCGCGACCACGGCGGGCTGATCTTTTTGGACCTGCGCGACCGCTGGGGCATTACCCAGGTGGTGGCCAACCCCGAGCAGGCTGCCGCAGCTCACGAGGCCGCCGCGCACGCGCGCAACGAGTTTGTGCTGCAGGTGGACGGCGTCGTGCGCCCGCGCCTGGCGGGCAAGGAGAACCCCAAGCTGGAGACCGGCGCCATTGAGGTGGAAGTCACCGCCGTGCAGGTGCTCAACCCTTCCAAGCCGACGCCGTTCCTCATCAACGAGGACCAGCCGGTGGATGAGAACGTGCGCCTCAAGTACCGCTACCTGGACCTGCGCCGCGAGCGCATGCGCCGCAACCTGAACCTGCGCTACCAGATGATCAAGTTCATCCGCGACTATCTGGATGCCGAGCGCTTCATGGAAGTCGAGACGCCCATCCTGTTCAAAACCACGCCCGAGGGCGCCCGCGACTACCTGGTGCCGTCGCGCGTGCATCCGGGCAGCTTCTACGCCCTGCCGCAGTCGCCGCAGCAGCTTAAGCAGTTGTTGATGGTGGCCGGCGTGGAGCGCTACTTCCAGATCGCGCGCTGTTTCCGCGATGAAGACCAGCGCGGCGACCGCCAGCCGGAGTTCACCCAGCTCGACATTGAGATGTCGTTTGTCACGCGCGAGGACATCATGGCCCTCATCGAGGCCATGTTCACCCAGATGGTGGAAAAGGTGGTGCCCGAGCGGCGCCTGCTGGCCAAGCCCTGGCCGCGCCTGACCTACCAGGAGGCGATGGACCGCTTCGGCAAAGACAGCCCGGACTTGCGCTTTGGGCTGGAACTCAAGGACGTTAGCGACCTGGCGCCGCGGACCGGCTTCAAGGTCTTTGCCGACACCGTGGCGCGCGGCGGGCACGTGCGCGGCATTAACGCCAAGGGCCTGGGCGGCTATACTCGCAAGCAGATCGATGAACTCACCGAGCGCGTCAAGACCTTCGGCGCCAAGGGGCTGGCCTACATCGCGGTGGAGGCCTCGGGCGAGCACCGTTCGACCTTTGCCAAGTTCCTGCCGGCGGAAGTGCTGGCCCAGTTGCTGGCGCGGTTGGAAGCGGAGCCAGGCGATCTGCTGCTGTTCGTGGCCGATCAGCCGGCGGTGGTCTACGAGTCGCTGGCGCGGCTGCGGGTGGAGCTGGGCGACCGGCTGGGCCTGCGCGACGACCACGTTCTGGCCTTTGCCTGGGTGATCGATTTCCCCTATTTCACCTGGAACGAGCCCGAGCAGCGCTGGGACCCCAGCCATCACCTGTTCACGGCGCCGATGGTGGAGGACGTACACCTGCTGGATACCGACCCGGGCCAGGCGCGCGGCCAGCAGTACGACCTGGTGCTCAACAACTACGAAGTCGGCGGCGGCTCTATCCGCATCCACCAGCGGGATTTGCAGGAGAAGGTTTTTGGGCTGATCGGGCTGGACCCGGAGGTGGCGCGCGAGCGCTTTGGGCACATGCTGGAGGCTTTCGAGTACGGCGTGCCCCCGCATGGCGGCATCGCGCCGGGCATCGACCGGCTGACCATGGTGCTGGCCGGCGAAAGCAACATCCGCGAGGTCATGGCCTTCCCGAAGAACCAGCAGGCCCTGGACGTCATGGCCGGCGCGCCCTCGCCGGCCGAGCCGCAGCAGCTCAAGGACCTGCACATCGCCGTCATCGAGTAAGAAATATACGAACGTGGGGGGCGTCTCGGTCGGTTACAGCCCGATCGAGGCGAGCTCCACAATCATTTCCATCGCTGCGTGAAGAACACCACCAATTTGCGCCATCGGCTAACTCATGGTATACCTGACACTGTCCCTGCTGTGCTCGTGATGTTGCGCAAAGCGTTTTGAGCCAACATGATCCAAACGGGAACTCATCTCACGACGGGAATGCGATAGGCGTTGCCAAGGCAAACCCTGACGGGCGGTTTCCACCCTGCGTAAGCAGGTTCAAAATCTGGCAGCACACGGCATGGTGGGGCGGTTTTATGCAGAAGGCCAGCGGGTGATCCGGTGGCCTTCTTGTTTTTGCCTGCGTAGGGCCAGGTTAAGACGGCGCGCTGCGCCGTCTTAACGGCTAATAGCTGCGCCGCCGGCGCCGGCGGCTGCCCGCCCAAGTGCGAGCGCGGCCGTACCAGTAATAGCGATGGCTGCGCCGATACACCTGGCTCTTGAAGCGCGCCACCCACAGGCGGAAGTCACGGACCAGGATGGCCGCCAGCCCCACCAACGCGCCCACGACGAGGTTGCTGAGGGCATCCCAAACGTTCAGCCACCAAAACGCGCCCACAAACAAGGCCAGGGTGATGAAGTCCCAGAGCTGGTTGCGAAAGCGCCCGCGTTGGATGGGCAGGGCCACCGTCAGCAGGACGGCGACAAATAAGCAAATCAGGCCGAGGACCAGGTTCGGGATGAACATAGGCCAATAATATACACCATTGTGAACAGGAGGCACGACCACACCACCCCAAACCCCCTGTCACGGGACGCAGCGCGTGAAAACGCCCGGGCGGGCCGCCCCGCCCGGCCCGCGCGCAGCGGCTCAAATCACCCTTGATTAAAGGGGCCTCCAGTGCTAGAATCCCTTTGCTTGAGTACGGATATTGGCGGTTGAGAAACGTGGGCAACCCCCACGTTTCTTCGTATATCTCGCGGTGATCCATTCGGAAACAATCAAATAGAGAGCCTCGCCCCAGCATGGCACACCGGCAGTCGGTTGCCGGCCCACGGAGAAGTCGTCAGGAAATGAAAAGCGAATTTGCCCTAGCGTTCAACGAAATTGCCGAGCACAGCAAGCTCAAGAAAGAAGTAATTCTAGATGCGCTCGAGAACGCCATGGTGACGGCCTATCGCAAGTCCGTCAATGCCTCGGCGGCGCAGCACGTGGTGGTCAAGGTCGACCAGGCCACCGGCTCGGTGCGCGTCTTTGCCGAAAAGGAAGTTGTGGACGGCGTGCAGGAGGCCAACACCGAGGTCAGCCTCGAAGAGGCCCGCAAGGTGGACCCCGAGGCCCAGTTGGGCGACATGGTGACGGTCGAGTCCACGCCGCGCAACTTTGGGCGCATCGCCGCCCAGGCGGCCAAGCAGGTCATCCTCCAGCGCATCCGCGAGGCGGAGCGTGAGAGCCAATATCAAGAGTACGTCCAGCGCGAAGGCGATATCGTCAACGGGACCGTGCAGTCTGTGTCGGCGCAGGGCGTCACCCTGGGCCTCGGCCGCACCGAGGCCACGCTGCCGCGCAACCAGATGCTGCCCGGCGAGCGCTACCACCCGCACGAGAAGGTGCGGGCCTTCGTCCTCGAAGTTCGCAAGACCACCCGCGGTCCCCAAATCATCGTCTCGCGGTCGCACAAGAACATGCTGCGCCGCTTGCTGGAATACGAAGTACCCGAAATCTATAATGGCGCGGTCGAGATCAAGTCCATCGCGCGCGAGCCGGGCCAGCGCTCCAAGGTGGCCGTGGCCGCCCTCCAGCAGGGCGTGGACCCCGTCGGCGCCTGCGTGGGCATGCGCGGTGTGCGCATCCAGTCCATCGTGCGCGAGCTGAACGACGAGAAGATCGACGTCATCGAGTGGAACCCCGACCAGGCGCTTTTTATTGCCAAGGCCCTCAGCCCGGCGCGCGTGACGTCGGTCTACCTGGATGATGACCCATTGTCGGGCCGCACCGCCATGGTGGTGGTGCCCGACGATCAGCTCAGCCTGGCCATCGGCCGCGAGGGGCAAAACGCCCGCCTGGCCGCCAAGCTCACCGGCTGGCGTATCGACATCAAGAGCCTGACCGAGGCCGCCGGCGATGCGTTCCGCAAGCTCAGCGACAACCCGGCCTTTGCCGACGCGGCGGTGCAGAGCGCCGACATGGTCAAGGCGGCCGAGATCGTGCTGGGCAAGAAGGCCGAAGGCAAGCCGGTCACCCCGGAAGAGTACCAGCAGATGGCCAAGCTGGTGGAGCTGGTCGAGAAGCGCGTCGCCAAGGGCCGCCAGGAAGTGCGCGCGGCCAAGGTGGAGCAGGTGGCGGCCATCAAGGCCGCCATCCCCGCGGCGGCTTACCAGTTGGCGCTGGCCGATGCCGGCCTGCCCGACCGGGTGTTCCGCGCCCTGACCGATGCCGAGTTCAAGACCGTCGGCCACGTGATGGAGCAGTTGGCTCTGGATGACGACCGCATCCTGGCATTGGAGGGCTTTGGCCCCAAGATGCTGGATGACCTTAAGACCGCCCTGGCCACCGTAACCCTGCCCGTGGCGCCCGAAGTCGCCGCGCCCGCCGCCGAAGAAGCCGTGCCCGCTGTTGGCGGGACCGAAGCCGTTGGCGAAGCGCCCGCGCTGGCCGAGGCGGCCACGCCGCCGGCCGAAGTGTTGGCTGGCGAAGAGCCGGTTGACGCGGCCATTGTGGCCGCCGACCAATTGGTGGATGGCGTGGCCGTGCCCATTGTCGAAGAAGAGACGGACGAGGAAGGCAAGGACAAAGACTCGGACGACGACGACAAGAAGAAGGGCAAGAAGGGCAAGAAGAAGGGCGCGGTGGAGATCACCTTCGACCCCGACCTGGGCATGTTCATCACGCGCAAGAAGCGCAAGCCCGGGCGCGCCAAGGATGACATGTTCGGCCTGCTGGATGAAGAATAAGGGAGCCGATGCCTGGCTCGACCGCTGCCGACAAGCCGGCCGGCCGCAAGCGCGGCCCCCAGCCGCGGCGCCAGCCCCAGCGGACGTGTGTGGGCTGCCGCACGGTGCAGCCCAAGCGGCAATTGGTGCGCCTGGTGCGCAAGGCTGACGGCAGCGTGGACATTGATCCGACGGGCAAGGCGGCTGGCCGAGGCGCCTATCTGCATGATCGGGCGGTCTGCTGGCAGCAGGCCCTGCACATCCGGGCGCTCGATCACGCCCTCAAAACGGACTTGACTGAGACCGACCGGGCCCGCCTGCGGGCCCACGGCGAGCAGTATAAAAATGACGACGAATGACGGCGGGCGCTACCCGCCGGCCATCATACTCAGGCGAGAGAGCGGTCGCATGCCCAGCTAACCCTGGCGGTCCGGCCCGCCTCGCTCGCTTTACTGAAATCGGCTCTTCCGGCGCGATTTCCATGGAGGTGTCTATGAGCGAAAACGGGCGAAAAGTGGTAGAAGTGCCCAGCAGCGTCACGGTGCGGCAACTGGCCGAGTTGGTCAAAACCAGCCCCATCGAGATTATCAAGCAACTGATGAGCAACGGGGTGATGGCCAACATCAACCAGCAGTTAGATTTCGACACCGCCGCCATCGTGGTCGCCGAGCTGGGCTTCGAAGCCAAAGCCGAAACACTCCCCGAAACCGAAGATTCCAAAGAAGAAGTCAACCAGGCGCCCGAGTGGCGGCGCATGATCGAGGCCGAGGACGCCCGCAGCCTGAGCGACCGGCCCCCGGTGGTGACCATCCTCGGTCACGTCGACCACGGCAAGACCTCGCTGCTGGACGTTATCCGCAAGGAGAACGTAGCGGCCGGTGAAGCCGGCGGCATCACCCAGCACGTGGC
>CAYUYN010000060.1:0-13042 GCA_964449185.1 uncultured Anaerolineales bacterium
TCGCCCGCTCCACGCGCGTGGCCGGCTTCGACTATGGCCAGGCCGCGGCCCGTATCCTCAGCCTGGCCGCCCAGCGGCGCCCCGGCGCCGGGTAAGCCGGTCGGCCGGCTTCATTGACCCTTGCAGCGGGCCGCCCGTGTGATTGACACGGGCGGCCCGCTTTTTACTTTCCCCTTTAGAGCGGTTTCCTATCGGCTGTAGGGGCGGCCCCCTGTGGCCGCCCTGGGCCTGTACAAGCCTTGCCGCAACAGCAGGCCATACACGCGCGAGCGGAATCCGCTCTAAATATCCGTGCCATCCGCTCTTGCGCGCAGCGGTGTAATCCGTGTACAGCTTTTTCCTCGCCAGCCGGTACTCTCGGATAAAATGCCCCTCCCCCATACGGTTGTATAATCCCCCTGGAACCTTTCTAAAAACGCCGTCGTCTCTCTGGTAGCCCCGCTTTCGTCGAGGGTCTCTCCCTTTAAGAGCCAGGCCCCGCGGGCAAGCGGCCCGCTGGCTTGGCCGGCCTGGGAGTAGGAGCGCATCCATGTCTCGCAAACCGAATTCGAAGCCGTGGCTGGTGATGACCCTGCTGCTGGTGGCCTCCCTGGCCTGCAACATCTTCGGCCCCGGCCCCACCGCCACCCCGGCGCTTTCCACCTTTACCGCCACCCCCGCCGCCAGCCCCACGCCGCTCCCGCCCATCGCCCCCACCGTCATCGACTTCTCGCCCGTCCGCGGCGATGAATTGCCGCCCGACGGCTTCATCACCGTCTACTTTGACGCGCCCATGAACCAGTCGTCCGTGGAGACCGCCTTTGCCATCCAGCCGGCCGTCAGCGGCCAGTTCGACTGGCCCGACCCCGCCACCGTCAACTTCCGCCCGGCCGAGAGTCTCGAGCGTGCCAAGCGCTATATAATCACCATCGGCACGCAGGCCAAGAACACGGCCGGCCTGGCCTTGCCCCAGCCGGTGTCCTTCAACGCCGACACGGTCGGCTTCCTGGAAGTCACCCAGGTGCTGCCGGCGCCCGAGACCGTAGGGGCCGAGGTCGGCTCCATCATCACCGTCATGTTCAACCGGCCGGTCGTGGCGCTCACGGCCCTGGCCGACCAGGCCGCCCTGCCCAACCCCCTCGCGCTCGACCCGCCCGTGGCGGGGCAGGGCGAGTGGCTGAACACCAGCATCTTCGTCTTCCGGCCCGAAGGCCCCCTGGCCGGCGGCCAGACCTACACCGGCCGGGTGGCCGCCGGCCTCACCGATACCACCGGCGGCCTGCTCAAGGACGACTTTGCCTGGCAATTCACCGTGCAGGTCCCCGAGGTCCTGGCGGTCGAGCCTTTCTTTGGCCAGACCGACGTCGGGCTGACCCAGCCCATCACCCTCACCTTCAACCAGCCGATGGACCGGGCCTCGGTGGAGGCCGCCTTCCACCTCCAGCGCGCCGATGGCAGCGAGCTGCCCGGCGCTTTCACCTGGACTGACGACCGCCTCGGCGTGAGCTTCGACCCCGAAAGCAACCTGCCCCTGGAGACCGAGTTCCAGGTGACGGTGGATGCCGCCGCCCGCTCGGCCGGGGGCGGCGCGGCCCTGCCGGCGCCCTTCACCAGCTTCTTCACCACCGTCCGCCCGCCCGCCCTCCTGTCCACCGATCCCACGGCTGGCAGCCAATCCGTCGACTACCGCAACGGCTTCCGCCTCTTCTTCAACTCGCCGATGGATCTGAGCACGCTCGAGCCCAATATCGACATCATCCCCGAGCCGACCCAGGTCTACACCTTCTGGAGCGATTTCAACAACAGCTTCTTCGTCGGCTGGGACCTCCAGCCCTCCGCCGATTACCAGGTGACCCTGGGCGCCGGCATGCGCGACCCGTACGGCAACGCCATCCCCGCGGGGCGCACGGTCAGCTTTCGCACCCGCCCCTACGACCCGGAGGTCTATTTCAATACGTCCGGCCTGGTGGGCACGTACAACGCCTATAACGACACGGTGATGTACGTCAACACCCTCAACGTCGACACCGTCCAGCTCTCGCTCTACCGGCTGGACATGGACTTCTTCTTCCAGCTCACCGGCCCCAACAGCTATGCGGCCTTTGAGAGTTTCCAGCCCGCGCCCGCGGACCGGGTGCGTGATTGGACCGTGGACGTGCAGGACAGCCTCAACGAACGCATCCTCACCCGCGTGCCGGTGGTGGGCGGAACCGGCGGCACCCTGCCCGAGGGCCTGTACTACCTGGCCATGCGCTCGCCCGCCACCCAGGGCGTGCAGTACCAGCTCCTGGTGGTCTCCAAGGTCAACCTGAGCGTGAAGAGCTGGCTGGATGGCTATCTGGTCTGGGCCACCGACCTCAACACCGGCCAGGCCGTCGCCAGCCTGCCGCTGACCCTTTACGACCACAACGGCGTGCGCATCGATGGCTCGGTGACCGAAGTGGATGGGACCCTGCAAGGGAACCTGCCCAGGCAAGCCGACCTGTGGACCCCCTGGTACGTCGCCACGGGCGAGCCCGGCGCCACCCCAGTCTTCGCCATCGGCGCCACCGACTGGTCGTCCGGCATCGAGCCGTGGGACTTTGGCTACAACGGCGATTTCTACGCGCGCGACCTCACGGCCTACCTGTACACCGACCGGCCCATCTACCGGCCGGGGCAGGTGGTGTTCTTCAAGGCCGCGCTGCGCGCCGAGGACGACGCCCGCTTCCACTTGCCCGACCTGGATGCGGTGACGGTCACGATCAGCAACGACCAGGGCGAGCAAGTCTACAGCGATACCCTGCCGCTCACCGAGTTTGGCACCCTGACCGGCGAGTTCAAGCTGGCCGAGGAGGCCGGTTTGGGCTACTACTACCTGAACGTGTCGCGCGGCGAGCAGTTCCTCAACAGTCTTTCGTTCAGCGTGGCCGAGTACCGCAAGCCCGAGTTCCAGGTGGCGGTCACCTCGGACGTCACCGAGACCGTCCAGGGAGGCGCCATCCCGGTGACGGTGGACGCCAGCTTCTTCTTTGGCGGGCCGGTGTCCAACGCCGCCGTGCATTGGTCGGTGCTGTCGGCCGACTACGTCTTCCCCTACGACGGCCCCGGCTACTACGACTTCTACGACTTCGACTGGTCGTCCGGCCAGCCGGGACCGGTCTACGGCGTGTTTGGCCGGCTGATCTCCGAAAAGGACGGCCAGACCGACGCGCAGGGCCGCGCCACCCTGGACGTGCCCGCCGACCTGTCGGACAGCCGCCTGTCGCAGCTCTACACCATCGAGGCCACGGTCACCGACCTCAACGGCCAGCAGGTCTCGAGTCGGGTGGAGGTGATCGTCCACCAGGGCCAGTTCTACATCGGCGTGCGCCCCGAGGAATACGTGGGCACGGCCGGGCAGCCGGTCAACGTCAACCTGCTAACCCTAGACTGGCAGGGCGAGCCGGTCGCCAACCAGCCGCTGCACGTGGTCTACAACGACCACCAGTGGAACTGCGCCCTGGAGCGCGACCCCGACACGGGCGCCAACGCCTGGACCTGCAACGTCAAGGACACCGAGGTCGACAGCCAGGACACAACCACCGGCGCCGATGGCGCCGCCACCGGCACCTTTACGCCCCCGGCCGGCGGCACCTACCAGGTCAAGGCCACCGGCACCGATGCCCAGGGCCACACCGTCACGGCCTCCACCATCCTGTGGGTGGCCTCGCGCGACTACGTGGCCTGGCGGCAGGAGAACAACGACCGCGTCACCCTGGTGACCGACCGCAAGGCCTACCGGCCGGGTGACACGGCCGAGATCCTCATCCCCTCGCCGTTCCAGGGGGCGGCCACCGCCCTCATCACCATCGAGCGCGGCCGAGTCATCGAGCACGAAGTGCTCACGCTCACCGGTAATAGCACCATTTACCAATTACCAATTACCAATTACTTTGCCCCCGACATCTTCGTCTCGGTGCTCATCATCAAGGGCGTCGATGAGAACAACCCCGCCGCCGGCTTCAAGATGGGCACGGCCAAGCTCAGCGTCAGCCCCGAGCAGCAGCAGATCACCGTCACCCTGACGCCCGACAAGGCGCAGGTGGGGCCGCGCGACACGGTCAACTACACCCTGCGCGCCACTGACTACCTGGGCCAGCCCGTGCAGGCCGAGTTCTCGCTGGGGCTGGTGGACCTGGCCGTGTTGTCGCTGACCCCGCCCAACTCCGGCCCGATCCTGGAAGCCTTCTACGGCGAGCGCGCGCTGGGCGTGCGCACGGCCTTGGGCCTGACCCTCAACGTCGACCGGCTGAATGTGGCCGCCGACCAGGCCAAGGGCGGCGGCGGCGGCGCCGAGGCCGGCTTTGACGAGGTGCGCGGCAACTTCCTCGACACCGCCTACTGGAACGCCACCGTGGTCACCGGCGAGAATGGCGAGGCACAGGTGGCGGTGACCCTGCCCGACAACCTGACCACCTGGCGGCTGGACGCGCGCGGCATCAGTGCCAACACCCTGGTTGGCCAGCAGATCGTCGACATCATCGCCACGCGCGACCTGCTCATCCGGCCGCTCACCCCGCGCTTCTTCGTGGTGGGCGACCAGGCCACGGTCTCGGCTGTGGTCAACAACAACACCGACCAGGCCATCGAGGCCGCGGTTTCGCTGGTGGCCAGCGGCGTGAGCCTCAGCTCGCCGGCCAGCCAAAACGTGACGGTCGGCGCGCACGACCGGGCCGAGGTGCGCTGGAATGTGACGGCCGAAGACGCCGCGGCGGCCGATATGACCTTCCGCGTGTCGGGCGGTGGGCTAGAAGATGCCTCCAAGCCCACCCTGGGCCTCGCGCCCGACCAATTGCTGCCCATCTACCACTACTCGGCGCCCGAGACCACCGGCACGGCCGGCCAGCTTGACGCCGCCGACACGCGCCTGGAGGCCATCGGCCTGCCGCGCCGGTATGACGCCACTCAGGGCGTGCTCGACGTGCGCCTGGACCCGTCGCTGGCCGCCGGCGTCACCGGCGCGCTGGACTACCTCGAGCACTTCCCCTACGAATGTACCGAGCAGACCGTCTCGCGCTTCCTGCCGAATGTGCTCACCTACCGGGCGCTCAAGGAGCTGGGCCTGTCGGACCCGGCCCTGGAGATCCGCCTGAGCGACCTGGTGAACACTGGCCTCCAGCGCCTGTATACCCGCCAGCACGTCGACGGCGGCTGGGGCTGGTGGGCCACCGACGAATCGGACAGCTTTATCACCGCCTATGTGCTCTTTGGCCTGGTCAAGGCCCAGCAGTCGGGCTTTGCGGTCAGCCCGGAGGTCACGGCGCGGGCCGTGTCCTTCCTGCACGAACGCCTCATCCGGCCTAACGAGACGGCCGACACCTGGGAGCTCAACCGCCAGGCCTTCATCCTGTATGCCCTGGCCGAAGCGGGGCAGGGCAAAACCAGCGCCACCGTGCAGCTCTACGACGCCCGCCAGCGCCTGGACACCTACGCCCGCGCCTACCTGGCCCTGGCCTTGCACCTCCAGGACCCCGGCGACACAACCCGCACCCAGACCCTGCTGTCGGACATCAACAACGCCGCGATCCTTTCGGCCACCGGCGCCCACTGGGAAGAAGCCGCTGTCGACTACTGGAACATGAACACCGACACGCGCTCGACGGCCGTGGTGCTCGCTACCCTGGTGAAGCTGGACCCGGAGAACAACCTGATCCCCAACGTGGTGCGCTGGCTGATGGCGGCCCGCCAGGCCGAGACCTGGGAGACGACCCAGGAGACGGCCTGGGCGCTCATCGGCCTGACCGACTGGATGGTGGTCAGCGGGGAGTTGGAAGGCCGCTACGACTACCGCGTCAGCCTCAACGGCGTCAGCCTGGCGCAGGGCGCGGTCGAGCCGGCCACCGTGGACGAGTCGATCTCGCTCCAGGTGGCCGTGGCCGACCTGTTCAAGGACCAGGCCAACCGGCTGGAGATCAGCCGTGGGGAGGGGCCTGGGCGCCTGTATTACACCGCCCACCTGAACGTCTACCTGCCGGTGGAAGAAGTGACGGCCCTGCACCGCGGCATTACCGTGGCGCGCCAGTACCGGCTTAAGACCTCGGAGTGCGGCGGGCCGGACCAGCCGGAGTGCGCGGTGGTCAGCGAGGCTCGGGTGGGGCAGGACATCGAGGTGCGCGTCACCCTGATCGCGCCCAACGACCTGTACTATGTGGTGCTGGAAGACCCGCTGCCCGGCGGCGCCGAGGCGGTGGATACCAGCCTGCTCACCACCTCGGTGGTGGGCCAGCCGCCCCAGCTCAGCCCGTCCGACCCGCTTTACTACGGCTGGGGCTGGTGGTGGTTCTCCAACACCGACCTGCGCGACGAGAAAGTAGTACTCTTCGCCACCTATCTCCCGAAGGGCACCTACGAGTACACTTACCTCATGCACGCCTCGCTGCCCGGCGCCTACAAGGTCATCCCCACCCAGGCGCGCGAGTTCTACTTCCCCGAAGTCTTTGGGCGGGGCGACGGTGTAATCTTCACCATAAACCCTTAGAGAAACGAAAAAGTGAGGGTCGGAAACGGGCGAAGCCCGTTTCCGACCCCCACATAGCAATTCTTCGTGCAATTCGTGGCCAAGCTTTTTCCCCGCCACCAGGAGCCCGCATGGACTACGTGAACCTCGGCCGCAGCGGCCTCAAAATCTCGCGCCTCTGCCTGGGCATGATGACCTACGGCTCTCCCGCCTGGCGCGATTGGGTGCTGCCGGAAGAGGCCAGCCGCCCCTTTATCCGCCGCGCGCTGGACCTGGGCCTGAACTTCTTCGACACGGCCAACTCCTACTCCCTGGGCGTGAGCGAAGAGATCACCGGCCGCGTGCTGCTGCAGTTTGCCCGCCGCGACGAGGTCGTGATTGCCACCAAGGTCTTCTTCCCCATGGGCGAGCAGCCCAACCAGGGCGGCCTGTCGCGCAAGCACATCCTGGACTCCATCGACGCCTCCCTGCGCCGCCTGGGGACCGACTACGTGGATATCTACCAGATCCACCGCTGGGACCCCGCCACGCCCATCGAGGAGACCCTGGAAGCCCTGCACGACGTGGTCAAGGCCGGCAAGGCGCGCTACCTCGGCGCCTCCAGCATGTACGCCTGGCAGTTCGCCCAGGCCCTCTACACCGCCGACCGGCACGGCTGGACCCGCTTTGTGTCGATGCAGAACCACTACAACCTGGTCTACCGCGAGGAAGAGCGCGAAATGCTGCCCCTGTGCCGCGATCAAGGCATCGGCGTGATCCCCTGGAGCCCGCTGGCGCGCGGCTTCCTGGCCCGCAAGCAGGTGGTGCGCGACCCCCAGACCCAGGCCGAGACCGCCCGCACCAAGAGCGACAACTATGCCCACGGCCTGTACTACCGCGACGAGGACTTCACCATCGCCGAGCGTGTCATCGAGCTGGCCCAGCGCCGCGGCGTGACCCCCGGGCAGATCGCTCTGGCCTGGCTGCTCCACCAGCCGGGCGTCAACGCCCCCATCATCGGCGCCAGCAAGATGCCTCAGTTGGAAGAGGCCGTCGCGGCCGTGGAGATCGTGCTGTCAGACGAGGACAAGCTCTTTCTGGAAGAGTGCTATCGCCCGCACCCGGTCTTGGGGCATTCGTAGCCCTTGCCCGAGCGGAAGGGGGGAACGAGGTCGCACCGCAGCCCACGCCCCACCAAGGCAATAAAAAACCGGGCAGCCCATGGGCTGCCCGGTTCACGTTCTAACCAAGAATAAGATCTGTTTGTCTTCTAACCAAACTTCATTACCGTTAGAGCGTTATATCGGCGCGGCCTCGCCGGAAGCTTGCGCTTCCACGCTCGGCTCGGGCGGCTCGGGCAGCTCATCTTCCATACACACCTGGCCGCGCAGGTACGCGCCTTCTTCGGTGGCGAACGCGCCAGTAATCAGATCGCCCCACACGCGCCCCGTCGAGAGAATGGACACCTTGCCGGCCACGATGTTGCCCTGCAGGCTGCCGCCGACCGAAACCGCGCTGGCGTAGATATGGGCCGTGACCTTGGCGCCGTCCTCGATGACGACCGGGCCCTGGACGTTGAGGCTGCCGTCAAACGTGCCCTCGATGCGCACACCGCCAGTGCCGGTCAGCGCGCCTTTGAAGTGAATTCCGGGGCCGAGCACGCTTTCGATCTTGTGGCTGTGCCCATTGCCGTTGCCGTTGCGGGGGGCCGGGGCCTTGTGACCGTTGCCGAACAAAACGCTGGTCAAACTTTGCGTGCTGCCGTTCCCATTACCGTTGCTGTGGCCGTTGCTGTGGCCATTGCCGTTGGAATGACCATTCTCATTGCCATTCCCGTTGCCGTTCTTGTGGCCGTTGCCGTTCTTGGACGGAGGTCGAAAGGTGAACATCTAGGGACCCTCGTTGGTGCGCTGCCCCCCATTGCCTCCCCTTAGGCCGTGCCTGGCCAAAGTGTAACAGGTTGCGGATGCCTGTCAATGTGAAGGATGGAACAAGAGTTCTAGGCTCTCTCGCGCAAACCCCGCGCCTGATCGATGGCGGATTGCTCTTCGAGGCTGAAGGGCTGGCTCGACACCCACTGGGTGATGGGCTTGGCGTTCATGCCGCCGCGCACGCTGCTCGAGAGTACGAAGCCGTCGCCGCGCGCATTGGAGATGGCCAGCGAAAAGGCCTGCGCGCCGTTGCCGTCGGCATAGCGCACCAGCCCGCAGTACTGCAGGCTGCGGCCCAGCGTGGCCTGCATGTGCGGCGCCGCTTCCGACACCGCATTCACGCGCTCGACCAGGGCCTCCAAGGCGGCTGAATCCACCTGGTTGGCGCTTGCCTCTTCTTCGGGCTGCGCCGCAAACGTGTTATAGGCCAGCCACGCCAGCGCGATCAGGACGAGCGCGGTCGTCATGGCCCATAGGTAGAACCCATAGGCGTTCCACAGTTCCTGCATAAGCTTTGACTCCTCTAAATTTAGGCCGCCGCCGGCCACCCCGGCACCGCCTCGGCCGCGCGCACGCCGCTGAGCACGGCCTGCGCCAGCACCTCGGCCGCCAGCGCCCCTATGGCATTCACGTCCGCGGGCCGGTCCCCCAGGGCCAGGGCGAAGATTGTATCACCATCGAACATGGTATGGGCTGGGCGGATGGTCCTGGCCAGGCCGTCGTGCGCCATTTGGGCCACTTTATTGGTCTCTTCCTTGGTCAGCCGGGCATTGGTGGCCACGACCCCGATGACGGTGTTGGTGGCCGCCGTCGCGGTGCCCAGCCCCAGCCCGGGCTGCCCGGCCCGCGCCCGCAGCACGGCCAGGCTGTCGGCAAATTGGGGCGGCTCCACGCCCGGCAGCCTTGCCCCGGCCACAATCTGGCCGGTCGCCGGGTCCAGCACATCGCCCAGCGCGTTGACCGCGACGATGGCGCCCACCACCAGGCCGTTGCCCAGGTCCAGGCTGGCCGTGCCCAGGCCGCCCTTCATCCCCTGCGCCGGTCCCAGCAGCTTGCCGACCGTGCAGCCCATGCCCGCCCCGGCATTGCCCTCGCGCGGGCGCGCGGCGCTGGCGGCCTGGCAGGCGCGGTAGCCCATGGCGGCGTCCGGGCGTACATCGGCTCGACCGATCCCCAGGTCAAAGAGAATGGCCGCGGGGACGATCGGCACCCGCGCCACGCCGACGTCCAGGCCCGCGCCCTGCTCTTCCAGCCAGCGCATCACGCCCGTGGCCGCGTCCAGCCCAAAGGCCGACCCGCCGGCCAGCACCACCGCGTGCGCCTGCTGTACCAGGTGCATGGGCCGCAGCGCGTCTAGCTCGCGCGTACCTGGCGCCCCGCCGCGCTGGTCCACCCCGCCCACCGCGCCGGCCGGGCACAGCACCACCGTGCAGCCCGTCAGCGCTTCGGCGTCGTCCGCCTGGCCCACCAGGAGGCCCGGCACGTCTGTAATTGAGTTCAACCAGGGTGGCATCGCGGGCTGGAACCTCCCTCGCCCAAGGGGTCTGGGGTGGTTCTTACCAGGTCGGTTGCGTCAGCAAATTCTCAACCCGCGTCAAAATCACCTCCGCCACCTGGGTCTTGGTCAGCAGCGGCAGCTCTTCCGACGCGCCGCGGCTGTCCACCAGGGTCACGCGGTTGGTGTCCACGCTAAACCCGGCGCCGGCGGCCGAAATGTCGTTGGCGGCGATGAGCGACAGCCGCTTGCGCCGCACCTTGTCGCGCGCGTTCTCCACCAGGTTCTGGCTTTCGGCCGCAAAGCCCACCACCACGCTGGGCCGGTGCTCGGGCGAGGCGGCCCGCGCGTCAGCCACGGCGGCCAGGATGTCGGTGGTCTTCTCGAGTTGGATTTCTGGGACGGCGGTCTTCTTGATCTTGTGGGCGGCGGGCGCGGCCGGGCGGAAGTCGGCCACGGCGGCGGCCATGAGCAGCACGTCGGCCTGGGCGCTGGCGGCCAGCACGGCCTCGGCCATCTGCTGCGCGGTCTGCACCCGCACCAGCTCCGCGCCGATAGGGGTGGGCAGGGCGGTGGGGCCGGCCACCAGGGTCACGCGCGCGCCGCGGTCCAGAGCCGCCTGGGCCAGCGCGTAGCCCTGCTTGCCCGACGAATGGTTGGAGATAAACCGCACCGGGTCAACTGGCTCCTGGGTGCCGCCGGCGCTCACCACCACATGCCGCCCGGCCAGGCTGCCGCCCCTGGCCAATGCCAACCGGATGTGGCCGAACAGCTCTTCCGGCTCCAGCAGGCGTCCCTGCCCGCGCAGGCCCGAGGCCATGCGGCCCTCGGCCGGGCCCACCACCTCCACGCCGCGCTCGGCCAGGGTGGCCAGGTTGGCCTGGGTGGCCGGGTGCGTCCACATGCCGCCGTCCATGGCCGGCGCCACCAGCACCGGGCAGCGCGCAGTGAGCGCGGTGATGGTCAGCAGGTTGTCGGCCCGGCCGTGGGCCAGCTTGGCCAGGGTCTCGGCCGTGGCCGGCGCGATGACCAACAGGTCGGCGCGCTCGCCCAGGGCCACGTGCGCAATGTGGGCGTCGGCGCTGGCCTGCCACAGGTCGCTGTGGGCGGGCCGGCCGGTGACTGATTGGAAGGTGAGGGGGGTGACGAACCGGGTGGCGGCCTCGGTGACGATGACATCCACCAAGGCGCCGGCCTGGGTGAGCTTACTGGCCAGGTCGGCGGCCTTATAGGCGGCGATGGAGCCGGTGACGCCCAGGACGATGTGTTTGCCGGTCAGCAGCGAGATAGGTTCCATGATAGGCGCGGGGGCTTAGCCGGGCGGGGGGCGCAAGGGCGAGGTCGGGGCCTCGCAGCGCTCCCAGCGTTCCCACAGGGTCTGCGCCGCGTGCAGCGACTTCTGGTTGCGCACGTACTGCATGGCGCGCGGCGCCTCGGCCTGGGCCAGGGTAAAGGCGCCATAGGTGGGGTGCCATTCAAAGCGCCAACCCGGCCGGATGCGGCTGGTGAAGGCGTTTAAGGAAGCCGTCTTAACCGCCTCGACGAGCGATTCGACGGCCAGCAGCGGGGGCAGCCGCACCAGCAGGTGTACGTGGTCCTCGGTGCCGCCCACGGCCAGGGAGGGGGTGTTCATCCGGTGGCACTGCGTCTCGATGGCGCCGTGCAGGTACGGCTCGACCTCGGGCGTGATCAGCGGCAGGCGCCCGCCCGTGGCCCAGACAATGTGGACGAAGAGCTCGGTGTAGGCAGTGGGCATGGGCGGGTTGGACTACGGCGCTTTCTTCACGGCCCGGGCAAACAGCGCCAGGCCCCGGCCGACCTGGGCCTCAACTTTCTCCAGCGCCAACCCGGCGGCCGGCAGCATGGCCTTGAGATCGGCCTTGCTAAAGCGCGGGTGGGTCTCGGCCACGCGGCCCCAGTGGGTCAGGCTGAAGGTGTCAAACTCGTTGAGGCCGGCCTCGGCCGCGAAGGTCTGGGCCGTGTTTTGCGACAGGCGCGGCGCGGGGTTGAGCATGGCCACGCGTCCGCCCACCTTGCAGACGCGGGCCATCTCCTTCAGGCCGGCTACCGGGTCGGGCAGCAGGAAGATGACGTTGGTGGCCGTCACCAGGTCGAACTCGCCCGCGCCAAAGGGCAGGGCCGGCACGCTGCCCTGGCGGAACTCGGCGCCCGGCATTTCGGCGGCCAGCTCCTCGGCCCGCGCCACCATGGCCGGGTCGGCGTCCACCCCCACCACCTGGCAGCCCCGGCGGGCGAATTGGCGCACCAGCGCGCCCGGCCCGCAGCCCACGTCCAGCAGGCGCTGGCCGGGCTGCGGATCGACAAAGCGCGCGAAGGACTCGAGGATGCCCGCCCAGCCGCCCGATCCCTGGACTTGATTGATGGTGTCGACGGTCATGTTATTTGCGGTTCAACTCCCACACGATCTTCAGCCCATCCAATGTCAGCCAGGGCGCGATGATGTCGATGACCTTGGTCTCGTTGGCGATCAGCCCGGCCAGGCCGCCGGTGGCGATGACCTTCATGGACGGCCCCAGCTCGCCGCGGAAACGCGCCACCATGCCCTCCACCAGGCCCACGTAGCCAAAGATCAGCCCCGACTGGATGGCGTTGACGGTGTTGCGGCCGATGACCGACGGGGGCCGCACCAGGTCCACCTTGGGCAGCTTGGCCGTGCGCTGGAAGAGCGCCTCGGCGGCGATGCCCAGGCCGGGCGCGATGGCGCCGCCCAGGTAGTCGCCCTCGGCCGAGATGGCGTCGAAGGTGGTGCCCGTGCCCAGATCCACGATGCAGGCCGGCCCGCCGTAGAGCTTTTGCACGGCAGCGGCGTCTACCACGCGGTCGGCGCCCACGCCCTTGGGGTCGTCGTACCTCACGCGCACCCCGGTTTTGACGCCCGCGTCCACCACAAAAGGCTGCCGGCCCAGGTACTGCACGCACGCCTGCTCAAAGGTGCCCGTCAGCGGCGGCACCACCGACGCCATGGCAATGCCGTCCACGTCACTCGCCGCCACCCCGGCATGCTGGAACAGGTTGATGAGCAGGATGCCGTACTCATCGCTCAGGCGGTTGTGCTCGGTGGCCAGCCGCCAGCGCGGCCCGAGCGTCTCGCCCTCAAACAGACCGAGCGTGATATTCGTATTCCCTATATCTATGGCAAGAAGCATGCATGCCGCCTTA
>CAYUYN010000060.1:13142-15797 GCA_964449185.1 uncultured Anaerolineales bacterium
CCCACCCTCACCGCCAGCGACAGGAGCGCGCCGCGCGGCGCGTCCACCTGCTCCAATTCGGTCAGGGTCTCGGGGTCGGCCACCGACACATACTCCTCGCGGGCCAACGGCTCGGCGGCCAGGGTGGACGACATGACCGCGCGCAGCATGTCGGCGTCATCCGCGCCCTCGCGGAAGGCCCGCTGCGCCGCGTTGAGCGCCCGGTGGAGCACCGTGGCCGCCTGGCGCTCGGCCGGGTCCAGGTACGCATTGCGGCTGCTCAGCGCCAACCCATCGGGCTCGCGCACGGTCGGGCAAACGCGTATTTCCAGCGGAAAGTTCAGGTCGCGCACCATGCGCTTGATGACGACAGTCTGCTGGGCGTCCTTCTGGCCAAAGTAGGCCCGATCCGGCGTGAAGGCATGGAACAGCTTAGCCACCACGGTCGCCACGCCCTTGAAGTGGCCCGGCCGGTGCTTGCCCTCCAGCGGCGCGCTGACGCCTTCCACCGTCACCCAGGTCTGGAAGTCTGGTGGGTACATCTCTTCGGCCGGCGGCGCCCACACCAGGTCCACGCCCAGCGGGGCCAACAGGGCCAGGTCGCGCTCCAGGTCGCGCGGGTAGCGGCTGAGGTCTTCGTTCGGCCCAAACTGGGCGGGGTTGACAAAGACGCTCACGGCCACGTGGTCATTTTCAGCGCGGGCCTGCTCCACCAGCGCCAGGTGCCCCCGGTGCAGGAAGCCCATGGTGGGCGCCAGGCCCAGGCTGCCGCTCAGCGCGCCGCGCAGGCGGCGCAATTCGGCGAGTGTCGTGACAGTTTGCATGGCTGCGGGTCGGTCGCGGGTTGGCTGCGCCGGGGCTTAGACCGCCAGGGCCCGCACCAGCCGCCACAGGGTGGCGTTAACCGGCGCCGGCACGCCCAGGCGTTCCCCCGCCTGGGCCACGGCGCCGTTGATCGCATCCACTTCGGTGGGTGCGCCTCGAAGTATATCCTGAAACATGGACGAGCGGTTAATGGAGGTCTGATCTGCCACGCGGCGGGCCTGCGCGGCCGGGTCGTGGAAGGGTAAGGCGACCCCGCGCGCCCGGGCCACCGCCGCGCACTCTTGGGCGGCCAAGTCCATCAGCGCCGCCGCGTCGGGCCGCTGGAGCAGCTCGCCGTTGGGCACGCGCAGCAGGGCGGTGAGGGCGTTGATGCCGCAGTTGACCACCAGCTTGCCCCACAGCAGGCTGTCCACCTGCTCGGGACCAACCGTGTGGGCCTCGCACCCGGCGCGCTCAAACAGCTCCGCCAGCCACGCTGGCCCTGCGATGTGCGTGGGGCCCTCGCCGCCGGGCCGCACGTGCCCCGGACCGAGCAACGTGGCGCCCTGGGTGGTCACGCCCAGGTGGGCGCGCGGGCCAAGCTGTTCCAGGTTGCCCAGGCCGTTTTGCAGGGTCAGGGCCAGGCCCGCCGGCCCCAGCCGCGCCGCCAGTTGCCTGGCCGCGTAGGGTGTCTGCCAGGCCTTCACCAGCACCAGCGCCAGGTCGGCCGGCGGCGACGGCTCGTCGGCCATGACCGCCTGCACGGGCACCGTCCTCGTCCGCTCAGGCCCCTCGACGCGAATCCCATGCTGCCGCAGGGCAGCCACGCCCTCCGGCCAGGTGCCGACCAGCGTCACGTCGGCCACCGCCGCCAACCGCGCGCCCAGCAGGCAGGCCATGGCGCCGGTGCCCAGGATTGTAATTTGCATCGGGTTGAGTGAGGTGAGCGACGACGGACTACAGTCTCTACAACCGCTCGGTATCCAACACCTCCAGCAGCGCCCTAAACTCCCCATCCTCCATCCCCAGCGCGTGCTCGGGGCCGGGGAAGCGGTGGCTGCGCACGTCGGCCAGGTACTCACCGAAGGCGCGCGCCATCTCGGCGTGGACGTTGGCATACGGCTTGACGAACTTGGGCGTGAAGCGGTCGAAGAGGCCCAGCAGGTCGTGGGTCACCAGCACCTGGCCGTCGGTGCCGGCCCCGGCGCCGATGCCGATAGTGGGGATGCTCAGGCGGTGCGAGATGAGTTCGGCCAGCCGGTCGGGGATGGCCTCCAGCACCAGGCTGTAGCAGCCGGCCTCCTCCAGCCGGTGGGCGTCTTCCACCAGCCGCCGGGCGGCCTCGGCCGTCTTGCCCTGGGCCTTGAACCCACCCAATTGGTGGACGCTCTGCGGCGTCAGGCCCAGGTGGCCCATCACCGGGATGCCGGCGGCCACGATGGCCTCGATGGTGCCGGCCACCGGCCGCCCGCCCTCGAGCTTGATGGCGTCCATGCCGGCTTCCTGGAGGAAGCGGCCGGCGTTGCGCACCGCCTCGCTGGTGGAGGCCTGGTACGACATGAAGGGCATGTCGCCGATGAGGTGCGCCGTCTTGGCGCCGCGCGCCACGGCCTTGGCGTGGTGCAGCATGTCTTCCATGGTGACGGGCAGGGTGGTCTCGTAGCCGAGCACCACCATGCCCAGCGAGTCGCCCACCAGGATGGCGTCGACCCCGGCGCGGTCCATGGCCAGCGCGGTGGGATAGTCGTAGGCGGTGAGCACGGTAATGGGCTCGCCGCGCTCCTTCCTGGCGCGCAGGGTGGCGGTGGTGATCTTCTTGCGGGTGCTGGCGGGGGTGGCGGACATGGCTATCTTCTCCTGTGAGTAAGATGC
>CAYUYN010000061.1:0-15754 GCA_964449185.1 uncultured Anaerolineales bacterium
TGGCCCCCGCCGCCGCCCAGGCCGGCGCCAACGCGCTGACCATCGCCGCCCCACCCCGCCTGACCGTGACCCATAACGGACAGCCGGTCACCGGCCGCCACTACGGTCCCGACACCTTTGCTCCCGCCCTGGCCGCCCTGTGCGCCGTCGTCGCGCTCGACCTCGGCCTGCCCCTCATCGGCGCGGGTGGGATCTATTCGATTGAGAATGCGCGGGCGATGCTGGAAGCGGGAGCCGTGGCCGTGCAGGTGGATGCGGCCATCTGGAGGCGACCCAAGGTCGTGGAGGAAATCGCAGTTACTCTCTAAATACTATCTTTCCAATATGATCGTCACCGGTCCTTCGTTGTGTATCTCGACGAGCATATACTTCCGGAAAATGCCGGTCTGGACGGGCAGGCCGTAGAACTGCAAGCGCTTGCCAAAGTAGGCCACCAGGGCTTCGGCCTGGTCGGGCAGCTCGGCATCGATGAAGGACGGGCGGCGGCCCTTCTGCACATCGGCCAGGAGCGTGAACTGCGACACCACCAGCGCGCTGCCGCCGGTGTCGAGCAGCGACCGGTTCATCTTGCCGGCGTCGTCCTCAAAGATGCGCAGGTTGGCGATCTTTTCGGCCAGCCAATCGGCCTGCGCCTCGCCGTCCCCCTTGCGCACCCCCACCAGGATCACCAACCCCGGCCCGATCTCTGACACTTTCTCACCCGAGACCGTGACCGAGCCGCGCGTGACTTTCTGCACAACAGTCTTCATTTTGATTTCACTGCCCACTACCCACTAACCACTCTCCACTGGCCACTTACTTGCCTCGATCCACCACTGCCCTCACCAGCTTCACCGCAATACTCCCCCCCGGCACGATCAGGCCCAAGGCGTCGGCGGTGACATCAAACAGCAGCTCGCGGGTCAGCATCCCGCGGATCTGGTCGCCGAGCTTCTTCCCGCCGGCGTGGATGTCGCCGGTGAGCGCGTCGTACTCCACGATCACGCGCTTGTTCTTGGCCGGCCAGGCATATTCAAAGGCATACACCGGCCGGAAGTAGAGATCGATGTTTTCCACGTCCACGCGCTCTTCGTGGATCATCTGCGCCTGCACCGGCTTGACCACCTCGGTCATCACCTGGCGCACCACGGCCGTGGCCGCCGCCTGGGGCGGCACGACCAGCACCCCTTCGGGCGCAAACGTTTCCAGGTTGGGGATCTCCAGGGCCGGGAAGGCGAGGTACTTGCCGCGGTCATCCTTGTCGCCGGTGATCCCGTCAAAGAAACGGCTGACGCGGCGCTCTTCCTGGCAGTGCTCGATGCCGGTCAGCACCAGGCTCGGGCCACCCTTGGCCTGGCGGTCAACGGTCACCTGGTGCTCGAGGAGGGTCACCTGCTGCACCTCCGCCCCGCCCACCGGCAGCGTGTAGCTGCGGTTGCGGTCGTAGCGCGTGTGCGTGGCAATGGTGATCAGCCAGAAGGGCTCCAGCCGGTTCTCGGTCGAGAGGAGCTGGATGTCTTCGACCTTGGGCCGCGCCAGCAGCGCGCCGACGGTGCCGGCCACCAGGCTGGTGCGTTTGTCGTCCACCCGCACCCGGGCCACGTCAAACGGCACCTGGGGCGTGAGTTGATAGGCGTGTTCGTTGGCGAGGGAGATTTCCATGAGTTCCTTTTTGCCTGGGCGCCCATGGGCCGCGGTGCAATGTGCAGCTTGGCCCAGAAAGCCGCATCAGCGCGCCTTGCCAGCCGCCTTCAAAGGCAGGCGCTCCTGCTTCACCTGGTCTGCCAGCGCGTCGAACTCCGGATCCTTGTGCAATAGGATTGCCCCCTGGCGGTGAGCACTGGCCGCAATCAGCGCGTCTGCCAGCGAGATAGCGTGCTGCGCCTTGAAGCCAGCCGCCTTGAGCACAGCCGGCTCGTCCAACGCCCACAAGATCTCGGCCCCACAACGCTTGAGCAGCGCATGGCGCACATCGGCCTCGGTTTGGTTTTGCTCCTGCAAGGTAATATAGCGAACTTCCAGCAGTGACACAGCGCAAATGAAAGTTTGCCCTTGCCTGAGAACCTGCTCGACGCGATCAGCGCCGGCTTCGTCCTCAAGCAGCGTCAATAGGGCCGATGTGTCGAGCAGGTATCTAGCTTTTGCGGCGCTCACGGCGGAGGTCCTCGGCCCGCGCGGCCAACAGCCGCTCGGTTAGCCGCTCCCCCTTGGCCCGCCCGCGCAGGGCCCGCACCGGGTCCGACATGATTGGGACGACGCGAATCGTCTCCCCATCATCAATCCACTCGAGCCTATCGCCTTCCCGGATGTTGTGCCGGCGCCGGATTGCGGCGGGGATGACGGTTTGCCAGCGCTGGGAGACCTTGCTTTCCATTCAGCCAGTATACAAGATAATGTCTATGAATACAAGACACGGCCGTAGGGTGCCTTGTGCCGCCGAGCGTGCTCCGAGTAATCAAACCAGGAAAGCGAGGCTGCCTTGGTTAGTTGATAACGAACTGGGCCGTGCTGCCCTGCTGACCGGCAATCACTTCCAGGCGCGTGCTGACGCGCTCTTTCAAGCTATCCACGTGCGAGATGATGCCCACCAGCCGCCCGCCGGCCTTCAGGCTCAACAAAGTCTGAATGGCGCGGTCGAGCGCATCGGCATCCAGCGAGCCAAAGCCTTCATCCACGAAGATCGTGTCCAACCGGATGCCGCCCGTGTAGGCTTGCACCGTGTCGGCCAAGCCCAGCGCGAGCGCCAACGATGCCATAAAGCCTTCACCGCCCGACAGGGTTTCCACCGGGCGTGTCGACTCGCCGGTCCACGTATCGGTGACGTCCAGGTCGAGCCCGGCCGCCCGCCGCTGGTTGAGCGGCTCGCGCCGGCGCTGTAGCAGGTAGCGGCCATTGCTCATCACCTGCAGGCGGCGCGAGGCCTGCACCAACACGTCATCCAGCAGCGCCCCAAGCACAAATCGCTGGAAGTTCAGCTTGTACAGGCCCTGCACTTTCAGGGCGGCCAGCGCCGCGCTCTCGATGGTCCGCTCAATCTGCCGTAGGTCGTCCAGGTGCAGCCCGCTGCGTAGCGTGGCGCAGGACCTCACTCACCGGGGCTTCAGCCGGCCGGGTGGCGACGCTGCGCGGAGCTCCAGCTTGCGCTGGGCGGTCAAGCGTTGTGCAGGTTTCACTTTCGTTGTCATGAGGGTGTCCTCGGCGATTCGGAGCCAGAGCGGGTTGCCCGGCCCTCGGGCTGGGGACTTATGGACAATTGGAAGAGCACCCATTGCCCACAGGGTCCACAGCCTCGGCGGCGACGGGTATAGAGGTTACTTTTCTGGCTCAGAATAGCACATCAGAATGCGACACCCTTCAGTGTAACTGAACGGCCATCATGCCTGCGGCCGAAATCACAGAAGAGACGATGATCAGGCCATCCTGCCGGAAGTAATGAAATCGCGGATGCGCGGATCCACCGCAGTTGTGGCCGATAGGCGTGGTAAGAGATCGCGCATCACCTTTTGCACATCGAATGTGCCGAAGTAATTGTCTTGAGTGATCTCCAATTGAACCCGCTCGCCACTGGCTGTTTCAACCAGAACATACCAGTAACGCACACCCGGCGTGCTGGACCTTGTCCTCTGCCACCCTTGATCCACACTCAGCCGGATGATGTCGGCCAGCCGCACTGTCGTCGAGCGGCGGTCATCTTTTTCAATAAGCGCGTCGTGGGTCAATTGCAACTGTATGCCGCGAGCGGCGAAAATGGCTGTCCAAACGCCGCCGGCCACAGATAGGCCGCCCGCGGCTACAAAGCCGCACGCCAGAAGCGGCATCACGGCGAAGCTCTCGGCACTTTGTCCTTGCGTAGTGTTG
This sequence comes from uncultured Anaerolineales bacterium, assembly GCA_964449185.1. Classification (GTDB taxonomy): domain Bacteria; phylum Chloroflexota; class Anaerolineae; order Anaerolineales; family UBA6663; genus CAYUYN01. The sequence continues at coordinate 3,838 of CAYUYN010000061.1, forward strand.
GAAAACGGCGCCAGCGCCAGTATGCCGACTCCAAGTCCACAACAGAGGAATAAACTTCCAATGACAGCAAAGAATCCGCCGACGAGGGCGTTGAATGTCTTTGCGCTTTTGATTGCAGTGTAGGTGATAGTTTCCATGATTCACTCCAACTTCCAATTCGGCTGCACCTCCATATCCAACGAATCGTGTTGACCTGCGAGATAACCCGGCCAGTACCTCGCGGCGTAGCCGCGTCCGCTACAGCGAAGGGTTGGGCTGCGCCTATGGTAACCAAATGGCCTGGTCAACAATGCCGCGTTGCCCATCCAATAAGCGCGGGGTAAAATCGGGATAAGAGGCAGCATACAGGGATCCATCCTGCAAGGTGATTAGTAAAGTTCTCCCCTCTATAGGATCCCAGATTAAATGCGCGACCAATCCGTTCAAGATGGTCTGCCATTCACCCCCGGGAACTTTGACCACAACGCGCCCTCTCTGATTTTCGATTACTTCCCAGGCCTGATAGCCATCTTTTGAGACCGCGGGATTAAAGGATGAATCGTAGACCGGCGGATCATAACGAGTGTTTCCATCTGAGGAAAAGAGCGCTTCGGGATATGCTTGGAAGACCGTGCTTTCTGGCATCCAGTAGATCTCATAGGCCCGTTTATCGAGGAGCCTGCTCGGGGTGGTTTGACCGGGAAAAAGGAGGAACACCCCTTCACCCAGGGAACTCGAACATCCGTCTGCGCTGGAAAAAAGGAGTGCCCCATTTTCCGGGGATTGGGCGCTTTCGTAGTAAAAGCTATACTCCATGATGGGCGTGGTCTCACCGCTGATCACGTCAACGCTGTGAAGGTTCTGGGAATAACATTCATCGTCGCTGTCGTAGGTAAGATAGTGCGAGTCATCCTGCCAGCCGACAAAATTGGGGAGGATGCCCTTCGGCTTGGGCAAAGTGATCACCTTTCCATCGGATACTTGTACAGCCCAGACACCGTCCAGCCGGTTAGCGCCTCCAATGGCGCCTCCGAAGGGCGGCACCCAACTGACGCCAAAATTCAGGATATACTGCCCATCTGGTGACCAGTTTGGTAAGATTGCTTGGGATGGACCATCGGTCAGTTGTGTGATTTCCTGGGTCTGGGTATTGTACAGGTACAAGTCCGCGGTGGAACCATTGATTGCGCCAATAAATGCCAGCAATCTCCCATTGCCTGGCTGCCAGGCAACACTGTCGTAGTCCCTGATTGCGTAAGTGGCGAACGCTTTTGGGTTGGTCGGGTCTCCCAATTCTTCATCGCGTGTGATGCTGATCAAGTGGGCGATGGTTTCCATCTCCCCGCTTGGAATTGTAACAATCACAAGATCAAGTCCCTGATCGTTTCTGATCACAAGCGCCATGCGGTCTCCTGTAGGAGAAATGGCGCGACGCAAATCACCTTGGATTTCATATTCTGAAACCCGAGTTGGGAAGCTGCCGTCTGGGTTGGTAATCCAGATTCCGCCCTTCCCCTCGAAAACAACAAAAGGCCCGCTCGCGTTCAGGCTGGTGGGTGCAGGCGTGTTCGTGGGCGTGAGTGGGGCAGGGCTTGGGCTGGGCCTGGGAGATGGCAGCGCTACTGCTCCGGTGGTGGGCGTGAGCGGAGCAGGGCTTGGGCTGGGCATGGGGGATGGCAGTGCTACTGCTCCCGTGGGTGTGCTTTCGGCAACTGGCGTGCCGGGCAAGGAGAACAAACTGCACGACAATGAAAAAAGCACTGTAAGAGGCAGGACAACAACCTTCAGATAATTATGCATGATGGGCCCCCTGCAAAAACGAGCGAATAAACTCTGTCCAAATTGCCTCTACTCAAGGCAGCCCAACCGGTCGAGCTCAGCCGCGCGGCGGGTTCAGGCTGAGTCGGTGGCTTTACCATACAGCCGGCGACAAAACCCGACCAGTTACCACGCGGCGTTAGCCGCGTCCGCTGCAGCGAAGAGTTGGGCCGTCCGCTTGTTTAGGGTGGCGTAAATTCAATCAAGATCGCTTCTAAGTCCGGCCCGCGTTACGGCAGCCCCACCGCCGCCTTCACATCCGCCAGGGTCACCTCCGCCAGCACGCGGGCGCGTTGCGCACCTTCGCGCAGGATGTCCCACACACGGTCAGGGTCCCTGGCAAACTCGGCGCGTTTGGCGCGGAAGGGCTCCAGCGACGTATTCAGGTTCTTGGCCAGGAGCTTCTTGCAATCCACGCAGCCGATGCCGGCCGAGCGGCATTCCTGGTCGATCATGGGCAGCTCATTGGGCGAGAAGGTCTTGTGCAGGGTGAAGACGTTGCACACCTCCGGCCGGCCGGGGTCGCTGCGGCGCGCGCGCTGCGGGTCGGTGACCATTGTCATCACCCGCTGCTGCGTTTCTTCGGGCGTCGCGGCCAGCTCGATATGGTTGTTGAGGCTCTTGCTCATCTTGGCCACGCCATCGGTGCCGAGCACCTTGGGGTACTCGGTGTTCTTCATCCGCGGCTCGATGAGCGCCTGCGACTTGGTGCGGTAGTTGAAGGTGCGCACGATCTCGCGCGCGAACTCCAGGTGCGAGGCCTGGTCCACCCCCACCGGCACGATGCTGGCGCGGTAGAGGGTGATGTCGGCCGTCATCAGCACCGGATAGCCCACCAGGCCGTAGTTGATGTTGTGCGGGTGCTGGGCCACCTTTTCCTTGAAGGTAGGCAGATCGGTGAGCTTGCCCAGGGGGGTGAACATGGACAGGATGGTGTGCAGCTCGGTGACCTGCGGCACGTGGCTCTGCACGAACATGATGGTCTCTTCCGGCCGGATGCCGGCCGCCAGCCAGTCCAGCGCCATCTCGGCGCAGTTCGCGCGCAGGTCTTCCGTCTCGTCCAGGGTGGTCAGCGCGTGCAGGTCTACGATGCAGTAGAGGCAGTCGTAGGCGTCCTGCAGCGCCACATAGTTTTGGATAGCGCCCAGGTAGTTGCCCAGGTGCTGGCGCCCGGTGGGCCGCGCCCCCGAAAATACCCGTCCGTTCTTCATTCAGTCGCCTTACTCTCCCAGAATCTTCTCCGCGATATTGTTCAGCTCTTCATCCGAATAGAACTTCAGCACCAGCGTGCCGCCCTTGCGCCCGCGGTTGAGCGTGACCTTGGTGTTCAGCCGCTCGCGCAGACGGTCCACCAGGTCTTCGGTCTCGGCTTCGTGCGGCTGCCGCGCCGGCCGCGTGCTCTTGCGGCCCAACAGGCGCTGCACCAGCTCTTCGGTCTGGCGCACGGTGTAGCCATGGCGCTGCACGGTGGCAAAGGCCGCCAACTGCATTTCGGGCTGCGGCAGTCCCAGCAGCACGCGCGCATGGCCTTCGGTAATCTCTTCGGCGGCCAGGGCTTCCAACAGGCGCTGCGGCAGCTTGAGCAGCCGCATGGTGTTGGTCACCGTCACGCGTTTCTTGCCCACCTTGGCCGCGATGGCCTCGTGCGACAGGCCGAAATCTTCGGAGAGGTGCTTGTAAGCCTGCGCCGTCTCCAACGGACCCAGGTCCGAGCGCTGGATGTTCTCAACCAGCGCCACTTCCAGGAGCTGCTGCTCGGTGGCCTCGCGGATGATGGCGGGCACCATGGCCAGCCCGGCCAGCTTGGAGGCCTCCAAGCGGCGCTCGCCGGCGATGAGCGTGTATTGGCCGGGGAAGTTGGTCTGCGCCACGATCACCGGCTGGATGACGCCGTGCTCGCGGATGGAGTTAGCCAACTCTTCCAGCTCGGTGGAGTGCAGGCGCGCCCGCGGCTGGCGCGGGTTGCGGGCAATGGCCGAGACCGGCAGCTGCGCTACCCCCAGGGTGGGCGTATCCCCCACGGGGATCAGGGCGTCTAGCCCGCGTCCGAGACCGCGTTTGGCAGAAGAGGGCATGTCGTCACTATCTAGAGCGGGTTCCGCTCGCGTATACGGCGGGTCGGGGCGTTCAGTTGAACGCCCCGACGGCTAATGGGCTACCGGCGCCGGCAGGGGTCAGACCGCCACCCGCCTATTGGTCGCCCTGGAGCAGCTCCTGGGCCAGGGCACGGTAGGCCTGCGCCCCGGAGGAGTTGGGCGCGTACACCGCAATGGGCAGGCCGTGCGACGGCGCCTCGGCCAACCGGATACTGCGGGGAATAATAGCCTTAAACACCTGGCCTGGGAAATGCTTCTCCACTTCGTCCACCACCTGCTGCGACAGGCTGGCCCGCCCGTCGAACATGGTCATGACCAGGCCGCGGATGATGAGCTTGGGGTTCAGGGCCGCGCGCACGCGCGTGATGGTGTGGGTGAGCTGGCCCAGGCCTTCCAGCGCCAGGTACTCGCACTGCACCGGGATGAGCACGCCGTCGCGCGCCGCCACTAGCCCGTTGACGGTCAGCAGGCCCAACGAGGGCGGGCAGTCGATGAGAATGTAGTCGTACTGGTGGGCGGCGCTCTCGAGCGCCTGGCGGAGCTGGCTCTCGCGCGCCAGGGTGTTGACCAGCTCCACCTCGGCGCCGGCCAGGGCCGGCGAGGCCGGCAGCAGCGCCAGCTTGAGCTGCGGGCTGTGGAGCACGTAATCGCGCGCGGCGGCGCCATTGATGAGCGTGTCGTAGACCCCGCCCGCCACCTTGGCCTTGTCCATGCCCAGGGACGACGTGGCATTGGCCTGGGGGTCCAGGTCCACCAGCAGCACGCGCTGGCCCAACTGCGCCAGGTAGGCCGCCAGGTTGATGGCGGTGGTGGTCTTGCCCACCCCGCCCTTCTGGTTGACCAGCGTGTAGATGCGCGTCATGCTAGACCTGCGCCGCCGCGACCCGGCAGTAACCGATCTCTTCCCCGGCCGGCACCCCCGCCAGCCCCGCCCGCGTCACCGAGCGCGCCGCCACGTGGTTGGCAAAGCGCGCCGAGGCCCACGGATCATCGGTTTCGTACAGGTTCACAAAGAAGGCCGCGGCAAAGACATCACCCGCGCCGGTGGGGTCCACCTCGGTGACGGGCGGCGCACGGAACTGCCGGGTCCCCTGCCCGTGCACAAACACCGTGCAGCCGGCGGCGCCCTCGGTCACCACCAGCACCGGCGCGGCCTTGGCCCACTGCTCGGCCATGCCCCACTCCCCGCCCAAGTCGGCGATGCTCAGCACCGTCGCGTGGGCCTGGCGCAGGGTGTCCAGCGCGGCCGGCCAGGCCAGGTTGTGCGACACCCGGCCCTGGGCATCCCACTCGCGCAGCCAGCCCTGCGGGGTCAGGCCCAAGAAGCCGCCGTTCAGCCCGGCGGCCATGCCCGGGTCCACCTCTTGGGCCAGGGGCGCCAGATGCACCATGGGCGCGCGCAGCCAGTTCAGCGGGATGGACTCGGCCGTCAGGGGCGCCGCCCGCGCGCGCAGGAATTGCGTGCGCCCGGCGGGACCGTAGATATTTTCAAACGTGGTGCTGTCGGGGGAGGCCGCGCAGGCCAGCGGAAGGCCGTCCAGCGCGCTGAGATCCAGGTCGGGCGCGGCGGCGGTGACAATGCCGGGGGTATAGCCCAGGGCGCGCACGGTCAGCGCCGAGAAGGAGGCGGTCCCGCCGAGCTGGGGGCCGGCGGGCGTCAGGTCCTTGGCGACGTGGCCTACGATGAGGTAGTGAACGGCGTCTTCGGCCATGGTTTATCCGTGCGCTGCCGCCCGGCGCCGGCCCGCTATTTGGGGATGATGGTGACTTTGCGCGAGTGGCCTTCGCCCACGCTCTCGGTGCGCACGGCGGGGTGGTCGCGCAGCTCGATGTGCACGATGCGGCGCTCGTTGGCCGGCATGGGCTCCAGGGTCATCACGCGCTGGCGCTGCGCGGCCTGGTCGGCCATGCGGCGCGCCATGCGGCGCAGCTGGTCTTCGCGCCGGCGCTTGTGTCCCTGCACGTCCACCACCACATCCACGCCCTCGCCCGACTGCTTGGAAAGGATCAGGCGCGTGATGTACTGCAAGGCCGCCAGGGTCTCACCCTTGCGCCCGATGAGCAGGCCCAGGTCGTCGCCGCGCACGTCCAGCACAATGGCGCGTTCGCCGGTGACGGTGTCGGTCTCGCCCCAGGCGGCGGCCACCTCGGCGCGCACGTTCATGCGCGCCAGCAGCTCAAGGAGCGTGCCGCGCGCCGGCTCCAGGCCAGGGTCGAGCGGCCCCCCGCTACCGCCCTCGTCCTCGTCCTCGGCCCCATAGGCCAGTTCCATGTCTTCCGGCGCCATATCTTCCATGGGCTCGCCGCCGTGGTCGTCGTCGTGCAGGGTGATGATCAGGCGCACGGCGCCATCGGCCGCCGGGTTGGTCTGCACCTCCACGGCGTCGGGCGCCACGCCCCACTCGGCGCAGACAGAAGCGACCGTCGCCTCCACCTGATCGGCGGGGACGTTCATTTCGATGCTGGTAGGCAGATCGGCCATGTTTGGGACCCTCGAGACACTAGAGCGTAAGAGTGTGGGGCAGGCGCGCCGGCCCGGAGACCAGCGGCCGGGCCACTGCCCGGCCGGCGTGCGTGTTACTTGGTGCTGCGCTTGGCGCGGCCCTTGTCGGCGGCCACCGCCGGCGCCGGCCGGGGCGGCGCGCGGAAGGACAGCACGTTCTTCCAGTTGACCGGCATTGTGACCGCGTACTGCACGATGCTGACGATGTTGGTGACGACCCAATAGACGGACAGGCCCGACGGGAATGTCAGCGACATGTAGCCGATCATCAACGGCATGGTCAAGGCCATGGACTGCGCCATCTGCGCCGCCTGCGGATCGCCCGAAGGGTTGGCCGGGGTCATCACCTTGGACTGGAGCCAGGTGGTCGCCACCACCAGCACCGGCAAGATGTAGAGCGGGTCGGGCAGGCCCAGGTTGAGCCAGGCAAACTGATTCTGCAGCGGAATGATGTCGGCCACGTTGGGCAGGAACGGATAGATGTGCTTCGACAGGTTCAGCAGCGCCACCGGCGAGGCGGCCATGGCCAGGTTGATGGCCTGGTACAGGCCAAAGAGCACCGGCAACTGGACGACCATCGGCAGGCAGCTCCCCAGCGGGTTGACGCCTGCCACTTTGTAAAGCTTCATCTGCTCCTGGGCGATCTTTTCCTTGTCCTTGCCGTACTTCTCCTGCATCTTCTTCCAGGCGTCGCTCTGCTGCAGCTCGGCCAGCTTCTTCGTGGACTTCTGCTGCTGATAGGTCAGCGGATAGGTAATCAGCCGGATCAGCACGGTGAAGACCAGGATGGTCAGGGCGAAGTTATGAAACAGCACCTGATACAAGAACAGGAGCGCATTCAACATCGGGTTAACGATCAGGGTATCCCACATGGTATTTACTCTCAGTTGCTCGGGGCAAACGGCCACCGAAAGTCACCGTTGGTCGCGTAGGCCTCGAGCAGGTTGGCCCCGGCAAACGGAGCCACCACCACGAGGTCATCCACGATCACCGGTGTCACCAATATTTCGCCCTTAAGCGTCTTGGTCCAGCGCAGGGCGCCGTTACTGCGATCAAGCGCAAACAAGTTGCCGGAGCGGTCGCCAACAAACAGGCTGTCTTCTGTAACGGCGGGCCGGGCGCGCATGGCGCCGCCGGGCTTTTGCGGGGGCCACACGACGGTGCCCTCGTCGGCGTTGAGCGCATAGACGGTGCCGCCCACATCGGCGAAGTACAGGGTATTGTCCAGCAGCGCCGGCCCATCCCACACCCAGTTGGTGGTGTCGTACGTCCAGACTTCCGCGCCAGAGGCCGCGTCGAGCGCCATCAGGATATTCCCAAACGTGCCCACGTACAGCCGGTCTTCGTGCAGGGTGGGCGTGCCGGCCACGGCGGCGCCCATGTCTTTCTGCCAGCGCGGAAGGCCGGTGGCCCGGTCGAGCGCATACACGTGATGATCCAGCGAGGTCACGTAAACCGTGTCTGCGCTCACCACCGGCGTCGACCAGATATCACGGTCTGCATCGAAGTGCCACAGATCCTGGCCGGTGGCAGCGTCAATGGCGTACAACGCGCCATTGGACAGCCCGAAAAACGCCTGGCCATCCGCCAGGGCAATGCCGCCCAGGATGCGGTTATCCACGGCCGCCGAAATACCAAACAGACTGGGCTTCTTGGTGACCTTCGCCTGCCGGCAGCTAAAGGCCGCCAGACGCTTGAAACTCTTTTCGTCGAAAACCAGGCACCACTGCAGCGCACCGGTGTTCCGGTCGATTCCAAAAACCGAACCGCTGTGCGCGTTGGCCGGCCCTTCAGCGCCGGCAATGACCATATCCCCGGCGACAGCGGGGGTGGAGGCAAACGCGCCGGTGGCGGGCACAGCCGGGTTCGGGAACATCCACTTCTGCTGGCCGGTAGCCAGGTCCACGGCGCGGAGCTGCGTCCCCGCGGCTAGAAAAGTAAATTCCTCATCGGCGGTCAGGCCCGGAAAGGCCTGGGTGGCCGGGGCGCCGCAAGCAGCCAGCCCCAGGGCCAGCATCACCAGCAGGCCCAGCAAGTTTAAGGTCTTAATACGCAAGGCGCTCTCCTACTCGGGCACCGGATCGAACCCACCCGGGTTGAACGGGTTGCAGCGCAGCACGCGCCAGGCCGCCAGGAGGCTGCCCCGGATGGCGCCGTGCTTTTGGATGGCCTCGAAGCCATACCGCGAGCAGCTTGGGTAGAACCGGCATGTGTCCGGCGGCAGAAGCCGGGAAATGGTTAATTGATAGAGACGAATGAGGCCGAGCAGCAGGGTCCGCGGGATATGCGTCAGCCGAAAGTCGGGCTGCCAGGCCAAGCCGGCGCTGTGGTGGGGATGATGATGGTCGGGTGCGTGACTCATGGTTCGCTCACCAACAGCTTGGCTCGCCGCAGCAACTGCTCCAGGGCGGCCTGGGTTTCGGCCAGCTTCCTTTCGGCCAGGGGCCGGCGCGCGATCAACACCACATCCCACCCCGGGGCCAGCCGGGCAGCGCTGGCCCGCACCGCCTCGCGCAGGAGGCGTTTGGCCCGGTTGCGGTCTACCGCCGAGCCCACGCTCTTGCCGGCCACAAAGCCCACGCGCACGGCTGAGTCATCCACGGCTTCACCGCCAGGCCCCACTTCGCCGTCCGCGCGCCGCCTTGTGATGAGAACGACAAGCGGGTGGGCGTGAGATCGTCCATCGCGCCGCACCCGCTCGAAGTCAGTTGCACTTTTCAGTCGGAACAACGCGTGTGTGACGACCCTGGACCCTTGTGTCAAAGCAGCGCCAAACCACACACCCAGCCGCGCGGCGCCTACTTCTTCTTGCTTGCGACGCGCCCCGCGGGCGACTTGGCCGCGTTCCAGTTAATCTTCTTCACATGCGTCGAGCTGACGGCCAGGCGCACGCGGCCCTTCAGGCGGCGAGCCTTGAGGACCTTGCGGCCATTGGCCGTGGACATGCGCTCACGGAAGCCATGCACACGGGCACGGCGGCGAATCTTGGGCTGGTAAGTTCTCTTGGGCATGGCGCGTTACAATCCAGTCTCAGGTCTGATTTGGCTTTTGGACAGCGGAGGATTATACCGTACGGAGGACCTACGGTCAACGGTTGGGTTTAAGTGGTAGAGTAGGAAAATGCAGCCTGGAAACAGGGCTCACCCACCCGGTCGCGCCGCCTGGGCCCCAGAGCGGGCGCCGTGGCGGTCATCATCGTTCTGATGGCCGCACTGGCGCCGGCTCACGCCGAGACCCACGCTGAGTACCAGGCCTGGCTGCCCTGGATGGCCGACAGCGGCATTCCTCACCTCGAGAACGGCACCGTCAATGGCGCCGGGCAGTTTCCGGCGGGGCCGTAGGTAGGGCGTTCTCATGCACTTTTGAAAGGGGGTTTGGGCAGGACGAGCATGAGATGGCCCTGGGACCGCAGGCAACGGCTCCTGGCCCCCTCTTTAACCGTGTACAATCTTGCCTCCGCCTGATTTGCATGACCTGGTCCCTGGAGACCGACCCATGACTCGCGCTCAAGGCATGTTTGACGAGATTCCCGTGATCGACATCGGCCCCCTGTTGGAGGGCACCGACACCGGCGCGCGCCACGTCGCGGCCCAAATCGCCGCCGCCTATTCGCAGGTGGGCTTTAGCTACCTCACCGGCCACGACGTTGCGCCCGAGCTGCTGGACGGCCTCTTTATGGCCTCGGCGGATTTTCACGCCCTGCCCCGGGCCGAAAAAATGAGCCTCGAGGTCAACGAGTTCCACCGCGGCTTTATCCCCATTAACACCTCCACCGCGGTCACGTCGAGCATCGAGATCGCCCGCAAGCCCAACCAGAGCGAGTCGTTCATGCTGATGCACGAGCTGCCCGAGGATGATGCCGACGTGCTGGCGGGCGCGCCCCTGGCCGGCCCGAACCAATGGCCGCCCAGCCTGCCGGGGTTTCGGCCCGCCGTGCGGGCCTATGACGCCGCCCTCGCTGGCCTGGCGCGCAAGCTGGTGCGGGCGGTGGCCCTGGCCCTGGGCTCACCGGCCGATTGCCTCGACCCATTCTTCGTCCGCCCCACCACCTTCCTGCGCCTGCTGTATTATCCACCCCAGGCCCCCCAGAGCCCCGCTGACTTGTTCGGCTCGGCCCCGCACACCGACTATGGCTTTATCACCATTCTGCTGCAGGACGACGTCGGCGGCCTGCAGGTGCGCAACGTCGCCGGCGAGTGGATCGACGCCCCCCACCGGCCGGGCGCCTTCGTGATGAATGCCGGCGACAGCCTCCATCGCTGGAGCAACGGCCGCTTCATCTCCACCCCCCACCGCGTCATCAACCGCTCGGGCCGCGCGCGCTACTCCAACCCGTTCTTTTTTGACCCCGACATGCGCGCCCAGATAGTGCCGCTCGCGAGCTGCGTCAGCGCCTCCGAGCCGGCGCGCTTCGAGCCGCTCGTCTATGGTGAGTTCCTCATGCACGAGCTCCGCGCCAATCACGTCCAGCACCAGGCGCCGGCCAAGCGCATGTAGGGTTATTTATCCCTGGGCCTGGGCTGGAGGCTGCGCCAGCAGCCGGAAGCCCAAAACCTGCGACCTGGCCCCACCCGCAAAGGTTGACACGGTGCTGGACAAATCCCTCCGCTTGGGCTAAAATCCACCGCTGTTCAATTGCACTTGTCTTTGATGAGGAGACTGACTTGGCTAACACTGCTTCCGCGCTCAAGCGCATCCGCTCCAACGACCGCAAGCGCGTCCGCAACCGCATCGTGCGCACGCAGACCCGCACCGCCATCCGCTTCGCCCGCGAAGCCGAGACGGCCGAAGAGGCGCGCACCCTGACCGTGGCCGCCATCAGCGCGCTCGACAGCGCCGCGCAAAAAGGGGTCATTCACCCCAACAACGCCGCGCGCCGCAAGAGCCGCCTGATGAAAAAGCTGACCGAGCTCAGCGCCGCCAAGTAATTGGTTCATTGTCAGGACCCGAAAACCCCTGCCAGCCGGCTGGGGTTTTTTGATTCCCAAAATTGCTTCTTGACTTAGAACACAAGTTCTAGTATAAATGAGGGGTACCCTCCTCAGGGCCTCCCTGGTCCGCCCCCTCAACGGGCCAGGGAGGCTCATTCTGGACTCACAAACTGGCTGGCGCCCAACCAACTCTTGGGTAGGCTGGCAACGGCCGCTCAGCGAGCGGCGACGGAGACAGCGGTATGGCCAGTTCCCGCACCAACCCCTCATCTCCTTCTATGATACCGAACACCGCCGCGCAATACGCCGGCCGCCCTGCCACGCCGCGCTGACCCAGACAGGAGGTTGACACCATGGATGCTCCCGACAGCATACTGGCTCATTTGGATTCCATTTTTTGGTTCGAGCGCGCCCGGCTCATGACGCGCCGCCTGATTGAAGACTGGCCCGCGGCGCCCAACCTCGACCTGCAGCACACCGGCGGGCTGCGGCCCATGAACGGGGCCGAGTGGCTCTCGGCCTATGGCGGGCATGAGAGCTTCCATCACCGGCAGATCGATGCGCTGCTGGCGCCGATCCCCGCCGGCGCC
>CAYUYN010000062.1:0-15459 GCA_964449185.1 uncultured Anaerolineales bacterium
GGCGTCAGCCAGCGGCGGCCCTGGCGCCCGCGGCCGGCCGTCTGCGTTTCGGCCAGCACCAACAGCCCTTCCGGCGCGCCGCCCTCGGCCAACTGCTTGGCCTCAGCGTTGGTCGAGCCGATTTCCGCGTGCAGGTGGAGCGGGCGCCCCAAGCGCAGACCAGCCAGCGCGTGCAGCACGGTGGGCGCGTGCAGGGCCGGGGACATGCCAGAATTGTAGTTCCAATTTACCCCGGCGCCAATGTCTGTTAGAATCGCTGTCTCGATCCCCTTGACACAGGACGTGGGTGCATGGAACACCTCTGGTCACCCTGGCGCATGGCCTATCTCCGCAATGACGCTGGCTCCCAAAAGCCCAGCCCCACGGGCTGTGTGTTCTGCGACTTGCCCGCCGCGGGGGACGATGCCGCCAGCCTGATCGTCCAGCGCGGCCGGCACGCCTACGTCATCCTCAACAAATACCCCTACAACAACGGCCACATGCTGATTGTGCCGTTTGCGCACGTGCCCAGCCTGGAGCAGCTTGACGAGCCGAACCTGACCGAGCTGATGCGCCTGACCAACCAGACCCTGGCCGCCCTGCGCCGGATGTACAACCCGCAGGCTTTTAATATTGGCGCCAACATCGGCGCCGCGGCCGGGGCCGGCATTGCCGACCACATCCACCTGCACGTCGTGCCGCGCTGGGCGGGCGATACCAACTTCATGACCAGCGTCAACGGCATCCGCGTAATCCCCGAGGATTTGCAAGAGACGTACCGGCTGGCCAAGGCCCACTGGAATACGGCCGGTGAGTGAAGAAGAACCTGGCGTGTCAGAAAACGCGCAGCGTTTGTCCGATCCCCAGACCCCCTCTTTAGAGATATGATATGAGCATGACGACGACCACCCCACAACCCAACGACGCGGTCATCCTCTCCGGCGCGCGGACGCCCATCGGCAAGTTCAACGGCGCCCTGGCCGCCATCCCGGCCCCGCGCCTGGGCGCCGTGGCCATCCAGGCCGCGCTCGAGCGCGCCGGCGTCGACCCGGCCCAGGTCGATGAAGTCATCATGGGGCAGGTGGTGGCGGCCGGCAGCGGCCAGTCGCCGGCACGGCAGGCCAGCTTGCACGCCGGCATCCCGGCGGAGGTGGGCGCCTTCTCGGTCAACAAGGCCTGCGGCTCGGGCCTCAAGGCCGTTATGACGGCGGCGCAAGCCATCCGCGCCGGCGATGCCCAGCTTATGGTGGCCGGCGGCATGGAGAGCATGAGCAGCGCGCCCTACCTGCTGCCCAAGGCCCGCCAGGGGCTGCGCTTTGGGCACCAGACCATGCTCGACAGCGTCATCCAGGACGGCCTGTGGTGCGCCATGGAAGAGTGGATGATGGGCGACGCGGCCGAGTGGATTGCCGCCGAGTATGAGGTGACGCGCGAGGCCATGGACCGCTTCGCGCTGGACAGCCACCACAAGGCCGTGGCCGCCGCCGACGCCGGCAAGTTCAAGTCTGAGATCGTGCCAGTGGCCGTGCCCAATGGCAAAGGCAGCGTGATGGTGGACACCGACGAAGGGCCGCGCCGTGACACCTCGCTGGAGGTGCTGGCCAATCTCAAGCCGGCCTTTCAGAAGGAAGGCCGGGTCACGGCCGGCAACGCGCCCGGGCTCAACGACGGCGCCGCCGCCCTGGTGGTGGCCGCGCGCGCCAGGGCCGAGGCCCTCGGCCTGGCCCCGCTGGCCCGCATCGTCGGCTACACATCGGCGGCGGTGGAGCCCAAGGCCATCTTCATTGCCCCGGCCCTGGCCATACCCAAGCTGCTCAAGCGCATCGGCTGGACCCTGGCCGAAGTGGACCTGATCGAGCTGAACGAGGCCTTTGCCGCCCAGGTGCTGGCGGACGGCTATGCCCTGACCGACCAGGGCTGGGACTGGGGCAAGGTCAACGTTCACGGCGGCGCCATTGCGCTGGGGCACCCGGTGGGGGCCAGCGGCGCGCGCGTGCTGGTGACCTTGCTGAACGCGCTGCGCGACCGCGGCCTGAGGCGCGGTATCGCCTCGCTCTGCCTGGGCGGCGGCGAAGCCGTGGCCCTGGCCCTCGAGCTGGAATAGCCCGCATGACCATCCAACACATCGCCGTCATCGGGGCGGGCACCATGGGCAACGGCATCGCCCAGGTGTGCGCCACATCTGGCTATGCCGTGACCATGATCGACGTGCAGCCGGCGGCCCTGGAAAAGGGCCTGGAGAACATCCAGCGCTCGCTGGCCAAGCTGGTGGAGAAGGGACGGCTGGCCGCCGACCAGCGCGACATGGCCCTGGGCGCCATCACCACCGCCGGCGAGCTCCAGGCCGCCGCGCCCGCGGACCTGATCGTCGAGGCCGCCACCGAGAACCCCGAGCTCAAGCTCAAGATCTTCCGCGAGCTCGACGGCCTGGCGGGGCCGGACGCCATTCTCGCCACCAACACCTCGTCCATTTCGATTACCAAGATTGCCGGGGCCACGCGCCGCGCCGAGCGAGTCATCGGCATGCACTTTATGAACCCGGTGCCGCTGATGATCCTGGTCGAGGTCATCCGCGGGCTGGGCACCAGCGACGCCACCACCACGGCCATCCTCGACGTCTGCCGGCGGCTGGGCAAGACCCCGGTGGAGGCCAAGGACTCGCCCGGCTTTATCTCCAACCGCATCTTGTGCCCCATGATCAACGAGGCCATCTTTGCCCTGCAGGAAGGCGTGGGCACGCCCGAGGCCATCGACACGGTGATGAAGCTGGGCATGAACCACCCCATGGGCCCGCTGACCCTGTGCGACTTGGTGGGGCTGGATGTGGTGCTGTCTGTGATGGAAGTGCTGCAGCGCGACCTGGGCGAGGACAAGTATCGGCCCGCGCCCCTGCTGCGGCGGATGGTAGACGCGGGGTATCTCGGCCGCAAATCCGGCCGAGGCTTTTACGAATACAAATAGATATTTTGTGATCATGCAAAAGGGCCGGCATTGCCGGCCCTTTTGCATGATCACATCTTATTCAGTTTGAGCCGGCTCGCGCTGCATCACCAACAGCTTGTGCCCGGTGTCGCGCAAAAACATAAACGCCGCGGCGACCTTCACGAGCCGCTTGAAATATGGCGTCATCTCCGGCACGCCAATCGTGCGGAAGCCAAACTGCGCGTACAGCGACTCCATGTTGTCCATGCAGGTCAGGTACAGCACACCGGGATGCTGCACGAGAAGCTGCTCGATGATCTGGTGGGCAAGGCCGCGCCGCTGATACGCCGGGGCCGTGGCGATGGACGCCAGCTCGTGGCTGCCGTCGCGGTGCTGCTTGACCTGCCCGGTTCCCACGACCGTGCCCGTGTCCTCGTCCACGGCCAGCACAAAGTGCGGCCACTTGAGGTCCATCGGATTGATTTGCACCGCCCGGATGAGGGCGACAATGGCGTCTTGGTCGGCGGCGGTGGCGGGACGGATGGCGATCATAAGACAGACGAAGGATGAAGGATGAAAGATGAATTATAGACCTTCCCCTGCTACGTGGGAGCGGCTTGAAGCCGCGATTTCCTTGTGCAATGGGTGCGTTCCGTCATAAGCGGTTTCTGGGCACACGTGGGTAGCGCGGGTGCAACCCGCTCCCACGCAGGCCATAGTAGCGAGTTCATTCGCTGCTCGCTGGCACCATAAGTAGGTTCGACTGAAGTCGTCACCAGGCCCCACCGACCACTATTCCGCCAGCAGTTCAATCAGTACCTTCTCCGCCACCGGCGCATTCGCCTTGCCCTGGCTCTTGCGCATCACCTGGCCCACAAACCACTTGAGCAGGGCGGGCTTCTTGCGGTAGTTTTCCACCTGGCCGGGGTTTTCGGCGATGACCTCGCGAGCGATGGCGCGGATGGCATCGTCACCGGAGATCTGCGCCAGGCCCTCGGCCTCGACCAGGGCGCGGGGGGCCTGGCCGCTGTCCATCACCTTCGGGATGAGGGCGACGGCGGTTTGGCGCGTGATGGTCTTGTCCTCCACTAGCCGGACCAGCTCGGCCAGGTGGGCGGGGGTGAGGGGCAGCGCGCCGGCCGCCACGCCGCGCTCGCGCACGAGGCGCAGGATCTCGTTCTGCACCCAGTTGGCGATGGTCTTGGCCTCGCCGCCAAAGGCGCGCACGGCCGCCTCAAAGTAATCGGCCAGCGAGCGCTCCTCGGTGAGCACGGCGGCATCGTAGGCCGGCAGGCCCAGCTCGGTCATGAAGCGCGCCCGGCGCTCCAGGGGCAGCTCGGGCAGCCGGGCCAGGATCTCGGTTTTCCACTCGGCCGGCACCTCCACCGAGAGCAGGTCGGGCTCGCGGAAGTAGCGGTAGTCGGCCTCGGTCTCTTTGGATCGCATCTTGCGCAGGGTCTGGGTGTCCTCGTCCCACTCCAGGGTCCAGGCTTCCACGCGCCGGCCGGCCTCCACCTCGCGGATCTGCCGCTCGATCTCCTTCTCAATCGCCTCGCGCACGGCCTCGATCGAGTTGACGTTCTTGATCTCGGTCTTGGGGTTGAGCACGGTCGTGCCCGCCTCGCGGATAGATACGTTGGCGTCGCAGCGCAGGTGCGCCCGCTCCATGTTGGCCTCGGAGACGTCCAGCCAGCGCAGCAGTTGCCGCAGCCGCGTGACGAACTGCGCGGCCTCGTCGGCCGAGCGCAGGTCGGGGCCGGTGACCATCTCGATCAGCGGCACGCCGCAGCGGTTCATGTCGATCAGCCGCACCCCGCGCGCCGCGTCGTTCTTGGTCTTGCCGGCGTCTTCTTCCATGTGCAGCTTGTGGATGGTGACGCGGCGGGTCTCGGCGGCAGTACCGGCCGTGCCCGGCATGGGCACCTCAAACCAGCCGGCGCGGCCGATGGGCCGGTCGTACTGGGTGATCTGGTAGCCCTTGGGCAGGTCGGGGTAGAAGTAGTTTTTGCGGTCAAAGAAGCTGGGCGACTGGATCTCGGCGCAGTTGACCGCCGCGGCCAGCAGCACCGCCTTCTCCACCACGCGGCGGTTGAGCACCGGCAGCACGCCCGGCAGCCCGCTGCACACCGGGCAGATGTTGGTGTTCGGCGGCGCCCCCCAGCTATCGGCGGGGCAGGGGCAAAACACCTTGCTGGCGGTGTTGAGCTGGATGTGGAGCTCGAGGCCGATGACGGCTTCGTATTCCATAGCGTATCAGCCGCCGAAGTCGGCGACGGTTTTGCCTTCCAGGTAGTCGGGGCTGGTGTAGACGCCGTTGATCTGCAGATAGCAGCGGCCGCGGTGCTCGCTCCAGCCGCGCGAGAGGCCGATGCGCAGCAGGACCTTGCGCGACTTGAGCAGCTTCGTCAGTTGCGCCGCAATCTCGGGCGGCTGGCGGTCGGGGCCACGCAGGGAATCACAGTAAAGGTGCCAGGTGAGGTCGGTGATCTTGAGCCGGTAAAGCCTATCGGTTTCGTCAACGAAATGCAGGCGGTAGTCCCAGGCATCCTCCCGGAAACCAGGGCCGTAGGTGGCCTTGATGATCTCTTTGGGCCGAACGGTGCCGACCGACCGTGGACCGGCGCCGTCCATCACGTAGTAGCCGTGGTCCTCAATGATCGGTTGCTCGAAGATGGCGGCGACGTTGGGCGAGAGGCTGCGCACCAGTGTGTCGCCCCACTCGCGCGGCTCGGCCTTGCGCACAAAGTGGATGCTGAACAGGTCGAAGACGTGATCCTCGGTGTGCGGCGGCTGCGGGCGCGGCTCGAGGAGGTCGAACTCGACCACGGCCGAGGGGAAGACGCAGAACTTGCCGTCCTGCTTGACCAGGTGCTCGTGGATGCGGGGATCGGCCGGGCGCACGCAGGCGCCCTGCTCATCATAGCCGGCGATGCAGACGTGCCCGCTGCGCATGCGGGTGAAGTCGGTGATGAGCAACTGCCGCTTCATAGGTGGATGATCTCGACGCCCGGCCAGGCGGCGGCCAGCCGTTCGGCCACCAGCCGCCGGTGGCACTGCTCGGGCGTGGCTTCGCTGCACAGCAGGCAGACCGGGCCATCCTCGAAATCGGCGCGGGCAAGCGTCTGGGGAATGCCGCGCTCATCCATTAACCGCTCAAACCGCTCTAGGTACCGCTGCCAATCGCCGTCGGCGCGGTAGTCCTTTAGAATTTCCTTGGTCGGGGCCAGCGCCGGCAGGTAGAGGTAGCGGCAGCCCTCAGCCAGCGCATGCAGGAAAAAGGGCAAGTCAGCCTGTTTGGCGAAACCTGAGAGCTGGCCGTGCGGGTTGACGCGGATGTCCACCAGCTTTTGGACGCCGTTGGCGCGCAGCAGCTCGAAGAACTGCTCGGCGCTCTTCTGGGTAAAGCCCACCGTGAATAGCTTCATGGATCGCTTCCGGGTTGATCAAAGAGCGGTATTTGCTGCCCTGTCAGCTGGTCCACCGTAACGTGCAAGGAGGCTGCATTGAGCGTCTGTCCGTCACCCCGAACATGGTGGATGGTGACCTCGGGGTGCTCTTGCAAAATATATTTGGCTATCAGATGGTGCCGATGGCATTGCGCCGGGTCTTCCTCACTGCACATGATGGCGGCGGTTTGCTCGTCGGCGATCTCTAACAGACGGTGGACACCTTTGACGAACCACTCTCGCCGCATGACCTCAGGATAGTCAACTTCGTGCAGGAAGTCGGCGCCAGGGGGAGGCAGCGTGCGCTTCTTGTAACAAGTCGGATCGCTGGGACGGCCGCCAAGGTATTGGCCCGCAAAATAGTAAGGAACTCCGCGGTTGGCTAAGAAGTGCTCTAGGCTGCTCCGGTTGAACTGCGGGTTGAAACGGCTGGCTGGCGCGGTCCGGACATCGACCAGAACCATGGCGCCGGTGCTGTCCAGGAGCTCAAGGAACCGCTCAATACTGTGATTGCTGTGTCCCAACGTCATTAGCTTCATCAGCCTAACTTTCCTATATGGACGCTAAAATCACACGCGGTCTTGTCTGCCGCCAGGCGTCCTCCGCCGTCAGCCGCTCATACTCGGCGGCCACGCGCAGCAGCAGGCCTTCGTGCCAGTCGTTGGCCAGCAGTTGCAGGCCCAGGGGCAGGCCGGCGCTGTCCAGGCCGGCGGGGATGGAAAGGCCCGGGTTGCCGGCGTGGTTGGCCGGCACGGTCAGCAGGTCGGCGTATTGCATCAGCACCGAGTCGCCGTACACCGCGCCGATCTCAAAGGCCGTGGTGGGTGTGGTGGGTGTGAGGAGCGCGTGCAGCCGATACGGGCCGCCGGGGTCGAAGGCGGCGTCAAAGTCGCGCCGGATCAGCGTGCGGATTTGCAGGGCGCGCTGGTAGTACTGCTCGGCATACTGCGCGCCCGAGACGTACATGCCCATCAGGATGCGCAGCTTGGGCTGCAAGCCAAAAGCCTCGGCGCGGGTCTTGCGGTACAGCGCGCGCAGGTCGTCCACCGGCGCCGCGGTGCGGTGGCCGTACTTGACCCCATCGAAGCGATGCAGGTTGGAGGCCGCCTCCACGCGCGAGATCACAAAATAGGCCGGCACCGCCAAATGCGTGTTGGGCATGGGCACGTCGGTGACGATTTCGGCGCCGGCCTTGGCCAGCAGCTCGGCCGCGCGATAGATGGGCGCGGAAATCTCCTCGGGCAGGTCCTGGTCGCGCAGCTCGCCGGTGGCCGGGTCGGGGTAGCGGATGCGGAAGTAGTCGGGGCTGAGGCCAAGGCGCAGTCCGCGTACCCCGGCCTCCAGGTCGGCCGTGTAGTCGGGCACGCGCGCGGTGGCGGCCGTGGCGTCGCGCGGGTCGGGACCGGCCAGGGCATTGAGCATCAGCGCCGCGTCGCGCGCATTGCGGGTGAGCGGGCCCGGGCAGTCCAACGACGAGCCAAAGGCAATCAGACCATAGCGGCTCACCCGCCCATAGGTGGGCTTGAGGCCGACCACGCCGCAGAAGGCGGCCGGCTGGCGGATGGAGCCGGCCGTGTCGGTGCCCAGCGAGAGCACCGCCTCGCCGGCGGCCACCGAAGCCGCGCTGCCGCCGGAAGAGCCGCCCGGCACGCGCGTGGTGTCCCATGGGTTGCGCGGCGCCGGCTGAAAGGCCGACGATTCGTTGGACGAGCCGTAGGTGTACTCGTCCAGGTTGGCCTTGCCGATGGTGATGGCCCCGGCCGCCTCCAGGCGCTCCACCGCCGTGGCCGTGTACGGCGCCACGAAGTTGGCCAGCATGCGGCTGGCGGCTGTGGAAGGCGTGCCTTCCACGCAGAAGATGTCCTTGACGCTCAGAGGCACGCCGGCCAAGGGCCCGGGGTCCAGGCCGCGCGCCACTTGCGCGTCGATGGCCTGCGCGCGCGCATAGGCCCGCTCGCGCTGGAGCGAGATATAGGCGTGCACCGTCGTCTCATCGCCGGGCTGCGCCTCGTAAGCCGCCGTGCTGGGCGCGCGCCCCTCCACCGCCTCAATGCGCCCGAAGGTGGCGTCCAGCACGTCGACGGCCGTAATCTCGCCGGCTTTGAGGCGGGCGGTGAGGGTGTGGGCGGGAAGGTCGGGGAGGTCCATGAAGATAGGTGTGGGGGTGTGGGAGTGTGGGCGCAAGCGTCTCCCACACCCCCACACCCCCACACTCCCATACTAGATTTCCGTGTGCGGTATCTCCGGCACCACAAAATACCCCTCGTCGCTCTCCGGCGCCTGGCTCAAGATGCGGGCGGCCAGGGCGGGGTCGCAGTGGGGGGTGTCGTCGCGCAGGGCGGGGCGCAGGTCGGGCGTGTAGGTGAGGCCGTGCGCGGCCGGCGGCACCTCGGCCGGCACCGGGATGCGCGCCAGCTCGTGGATGGCCTTGAGCTGGCTGTTGAGCTGCCCGCGCAGGTACTCACTCTCTTCGGGGCCCAGCTCCAGCGCAGCCAGTTCGGCCAGCCGCTCGAAGAGTTCAGGGGTGATTTCGTCGGACATGGCGGGCATTGTACCTGCCGGTGCGAGCGGCGTCAAAGGAAACAACCGACGACAGACGACAAAGGCGACGACAGACGATGGACGATCCGCTGCGCGCGACAGACCATTACGAATTACCAATTACTTATTCCCTTTTCCACTGCTATAATCCGTCGCAGTTAGTTAGTAGTCCGTTGGAAAGGTAGGAGCACCATGTCCGTCACCGAGAGGCCGCCCGCGACTGGTTTGAGCCTGACTCTAACAGCCGAACATAATATGATCCGCCAGATGGCGCGCGAGTTTGCCCAGAAGGAGATCGCGCCCATTGCCGCCGAGCACGACGAAACCGGCGAGTTCCCGCGCGACACGATTGCCAAGATGGGACAGCTCGGCCTGATGGGGATCGAGATCCCGGAGGAGTATGGCGGCGCCGGGCTGGATACCATCGCGTATGTGCTGGCCATGGAAGAAATCTCCAAGGTGGACGCTGCGCACGGCACGATTATGTCGGTGAACAACTCATTGGTGTGCCACGCCCTCTATCGCTTTGGCACCGAGGCTCAGAAGCAGAAGTACCTGGTGCCCGTGGCCTCCGGCCGGCAGGTGGGCGCCTATTCACTCACCGAGCCGATGTCCGGGTCCGACGCCGGCGCCATGCGCTCAAGGGCCGCGCTGGACGGCCAGGGCGACCACTACGTCATCAACGGCCGCAAGTCGTGGGTCACCTCCGCGCCGGTGGCCGACGTCATCCTGCTGTTTACCATGACCGCCCCCGACAAGAAGCACCGCGGCATCTCGGCCTTCATCATCGAGACCAACCAGCCCGGCTTTGCGCGCGGCAAGACCGAGCCCAAGCTGGGCATCCGCGCTTCGGCCACCAGCGAGATTGTGTTTGAGAACTACCAGTGCCCCGTGGAAAACCGGCTGGGCGAGGAGGGCGAGGGCTTCAAGATTGCCATGGCGGTGCTGGACGCCGGCCGCATCGGCATCGCCTCACAGGCGCTGGGCATTGCCGAGGCCGCCTACGAGGCCAGCGTCAGCTATGCCCGCGAGCGCGAGGCATTTGGCGCCAAAATCGGCGAGTTTCAGGGCCTCCAGTTTAAGATTGCCGACATGAAGACCCGCATTGAGGCGTCGCGGCTGCTGATCTATAATGCGGCGCTGGCCAAGGAAGCCAGCAAAACCACCGGTGACCGCTTTACCCTGCAGGCCTCCCTGGCCAAGCTGTTCGCCTCCGAGACGGCCATGTTCTGCGCGCACGAGGCCGTCCAGATCCATGGCGGGCTGGGCTATTCCAAGGAGCTGCCGGTCGAGCGCTACTTTCGCGATGCCAAGATTACGGAGATTTACGAAGGCACCAGCGAGATCCAGCGCATGGTGATTGCGCGGCAGGAGCTGGGGCTGCGGTAGCACGGTCCTACATGGTCGATCTGAGTTGGCTGAAACAGCGCCTGACGCGTTTCCAGCGCCGCCCCGCGGACACCGTCGTGGTGCCGCTGGTCGCCTCAGTTGCGGCGCCAACGGAGGCGACCGGCGCGCTGGCATTGCCCTACCGGCTTCCCCTGCTCGCCGCGCTGTTGGGCGCGCTGGGTCTGGCGGTGCTGGGCCACTATATGACGGCGCGAGGCGCCGCGTTCCAGCGGGCCGGCCTGGCCGTCGTGGTCGTCGGCCTGGCCCTGTTGATTGTGGCGCAGTCGCTTTTCCGCCAGCGCGCCGTGCCCCACTGGTTGGAGACCGCCAGCACGCGCTTGCGGCTCGCCGCCGACCAACCCATTCTCCTCGCCCTCGCCTTTGTCTGCGCTTATGCCGCTAAGGTCATCGCCACCGATGTGCCGCGACCGCTCAATCCCGTCTTGCCCTATCTTGTGTGGGGTGGGGCCATTGCGTTAGCCATCCTGGCCAGCTATCGGCCTGGGCTGGACGCGGCCGGCGCAGCGGCCGAGGCCAGCCTGGGCCAACCCTGGCAGCGCTGGGAACGGGTGGGGGTATGCCTGCTGTTTGTCGTCGCGCTGGCCGTCCGCGGATTGCTCAATGGCCAAGTGCCGGCGGCGCTTAGCGGTGACGAAGGCTCGGCTGGGCTGATGGCGGTGGAATGGGCCGAGGGTCGCTTCGTCAACCCGTTCGTGGTCGGCTGGTTTTCCTTTCCCGCGCTCTTCTTTGCCCTGCCGGCCACCGCGATCTCCATGCTGGGCCGCACCTATGCCGCGCTGCGCGCGCCATCGGCGCTGGCGGGCGCCCTGACCGTGGCCGGCCTGTATTGGATGGCCCGTCCGTTCTTTGGCCGCCCGACGGCCCTGTTGAGCGCCATTGTTCTGGTCAGCCTCAATCTGCATGTCCATTTCAGCCGCATTGGTCTGAACAACATCTGGGATGGCTTGTTCGCGGTGCTTACGGTGGGTTTCTTCTGGCGCGGCTGGCAATCGGGCCGGCGCGGCTACTTTGTCGCCGCGGGCCTGGTGATGGGCCTCAGCCAGTATTTCTACGCGAGTGCGCTGCTGCTGCCACTCATCTTAGGGTCCTGGTTCGGCTTGCAGCTTGTTTTTAATCGGTCGGTTGCCCGCCAGCGCCTGCCTGACTTGTTGAGCATGGCGTTGGTAGCGCTGGTCGTCTACTTGCCGCTCGGCCTCTTTTATCTCTCCCACCCGACTGAGTTCCTTGCGCCGCTCAATCGCGTCAGCCTGCTGCGCGCGGGCTGGTTTGAGGGCATGCAGCGAACGACCGGCCTGCCCATTTGGCGGATCGTGCTCGATAATTTCCGCGATGCGGCCCTGGGTTTTACCATGGTCCCGCTGCGCGCCTGGTATGGCGCCGGCAAGCCGCTGCTGCTGCCGCTGCCGGCCGGTTTGTTCGTCCTCGGCGTGGCGCTCCTCCTGAGCGATCTGCGCGCGCCGCGCAGTTGGCTGCCGCTGCTTTGGATCGCCGGCGTCACCGCCATTGGCGCCCTCACCGAAAGCACTCCGGCCGGACAGCGCTATGTCATTGCAGCGCCGGTCGCCGCGCTGCTGGTGGGGTGGGCGGTGGCGACCCTGGCGTCCTGGCTGAGCGAGGCCTGGCCCCGCGGCCGCCGTCTCGTCGGCGTGCTGGCGCTGGGCCTGGTGCTGTTCGGCGCCGCGCAGGATCTCAACTTCTATTTCACCCAATACACGCCGACTATCGGCCGGGGGGATCTCAACACGCAGGTTGCCAGCACCCTCGGGTTGTACCTCAAAGGCTATCCCGAGGGATCGCGTGCTTACTTCTTTGGCGCACCGCGTATGGGTTACCTCGGGTTCTCCACTTTGCGCTTTCTCGCGCCCAACGTGCAGGCCGAGGATATCGTGAACGTGCTGACCGCGCCCCCGGATTGGCCGCCGGCCGAGGCGCGCACGGCCTTTATTGTCTTGCCCGAGCGCCACGCGGAGGCTGCCCTCGTGGTCGAGCGCTATCCGGGTGGTGAGGCGCGTTGGTTCTACGACCAGAAGGGCGAGGCGCTCTTTTGGCTGTACGAGCTGCCGCCCGACTGAACTGCCACAGGCCTCTTATGCTTCGCTCGGTTGAACGTTGAAAGCCGCTTTCTTCCGCCAGCACGGCGGCCCCGAGGTGATGGAGGTCGGGACGCTGCCCGACCCGGAACTCCAGCCCGGCCAGGCGCTGGTGCGCGTGCGCGCCGCCTCGCTCAACCGGGTGGACAAATGGGTGCGCGATGGTTGGCCGGGCATCAAGCTCGCGCTGCCGCACATCCTCGGCTCGGATGGCGCCGGCGAAGTCGTGGCGGTCGCCCCGGCAATCGGGCCAGGCCTAGGCTCGGAACAGCCGCTCTTCCGGCCTGGCACGCGCGTGGTCATCAACACCAGTCTGGGCTGCGGTGAGTGCCCCGCCTGTGTGGCCGGGCAGGATAACGTGTGCGCGCGTTGGGAATTGATGGGCGAGACCGTCAACGGCACCAACGCCGAGCTGCTGCTGGTGCCCCTGCGCCAGCTCCTGACCCTGCCCGACGGCTTCGCCTACGAGCAGGCCGCGGCCGCCGCCCTGGTTTTCCAGACCGCCTGGCACTCGCTGATCACACGCGGCCAGGTGCGCCCCGGCGAAACCGTGCTGATTGTGGGGGCCGGGGGCGGGGTGAACACGGCCTCCATCCAGGTGGCCAAGTTGGCCGGCTGCCAGGTGTGGGTGGTGGGCTCGGATGCGCGCAAGCTGGCCCTGGCGCAGTCCCTGGGCGCGGATGTGCTCATCGACCGCTCCGAGGGCGATTGGGGCAAGCGGGTCTATCAGCTCAGCGGCAAGCGCGGCGTAGACGTGGTGGTGGACAATGTCGGCGCCGCAACTTTGATGACCAGCCTGCGCTCGGCGCGCAAGGGCGGGCGCATCCTCACCGTGGGCAACACCGCCGGGCCGCGCTTCGAGTTCGACAACCGGTACATGTTCTCCAAGCACCTTAGCCTGATCGGCTCAACCATGAGCACCCGGGCGGAGTTTGCCACGGTCATGGGCCTGGTCTTTGCCGGCAAGCTCAAGCCCGCCATCGACTCAACCTTTGCCCTGGCCGACATCCGCGCGGCCCACGAGCGGCTGGAGCAGGGGGCCGTGCTGGGCAAGATTGTGCTGGCGGCATAAAACACCGGTGCCACGTCCCCGTTCCGTAACCCTCCTCGCCTGGATGGTGTTGATTCTGGCAGGGTACAACCTGCTGGGCGCCGTGGCGAGCGTGCAGCGTTATACTGTGCTGAGCTCACTGCCGCTCAGCCTGCCGCCTGCCTGCCTGCTGGCCGCCAAGGCCGCCTGGGCGGTGGCGCTGGGCGCGTTGGCTTGGGGCCTGTGGCAGCAAAGGGAATGGGCCCGCCGGGGCACCCTGGCCGCGCTGACCGTGTACGTGGCCGTGGGCTGGGCCGAGCGCCTGCTGTTGGCCCGGTCGGACTATGCGCGGGTGAGCCTGCCGTTTTTTCTGGCGCTCCACGCGGCCTGGCTTTTGTTGGTCTGGGTAACTTTGCTGCGCCGCAAGGTGCGGCAGGGTTTTTCCGCTTAAGTGTTGGAAGGAGCCGTTAGGACCTCGCGATGACAACTGACCCCAAGATCGATCACCTGCGTGAGCTGAAGGAGAACGCCAAGCTGGGCGGCGGCCTGGAGCGGGTTCAAATCCACCACCAGCGCGGCCGCCTGACGGCGCGCGAGCGGCTGGACCTGCTGCTGGACAAGGGCTCGTTCCGCGAGGTGGATGCCTTTGTGACCCACCGGACGCACGATTTCGGCCTGAGCAAGCAGCAGTACCCGGGCGACTCGGTCGTCACCGGCTGGGGCACGGTCAACGGCCGGCTGATCTTCGTCTTCTCGCAGGATTTTACGGTCTTTGGAGGGTCGCTGGGCGAAGTGCACGCCGAGAAGGTGTGCAAGATCCTGGACATGGCCATCAAGACCGGCGCGCCGGTGATCGGCCTCAACGACTCGGGCGGCGCCCGCATCCAGGAAGGCGTGGTCTCGCTCGGCGGCTACGCCGACATCTTCCTGCGCAACACCCTGGCCTCCGGCGTCATCCCGCAGATTTCGTGCATCATGGGCCCGTGCGCGGGCGGGGCGGTGTACTCGCCAGCCCTGACCGATTTCATCTTCATGGTCAAGAACAGCAGCTACATGTTCGTCACCGGCCCGGACGTGGTCAAGAGCGTCACCCACGAGGAGGTGTCGTTTGAAGACCTGGGCGGCGCCAGCGTGCACAGCACCGTCTCGGGCGTCTGCCACTACGTGGCCGAGAACGAAGCGGACTCGCTCTACCTCATCCGCAAGCTGCTCGGCTACTTGCCGCAAAACAACATGGAGGACCCGCCCTTCGCCGCCACGGCCGACGACCCGCTGCGCACCGAGGCCGCCCTCGACAGCCTGGTGCCCGACAACGCCAACAAGCCGTACGATGTCAAAGAAGTCATTCGGCTGGTGGTCGATGACGCCGAGTTCTTTGAGATCCACGAACAGTACGCCATGAACGTGGTGGTGGGCTTTGCGCGGCTGGGCGGGCACAGCGTGGGCATCGTGGCCAACCAGCCGGCCGTGCTGGCCGGCGTGCTGGACATCGACGCCTCCGAGAAGGCGGCGCGCTTCATCCGCTTCTGCGACTGCTTCAACCTGCCCCTGATCACGTTTGAGGACGTGCCGGGCTTCCTGCCGGGCGTCAAGCAGGAGCACGCCGGCATCATCCGCTCGGGCGCCAAGCTGCTCTACGCCTACTGCGAGGCCACCGTGCCCAAGCTCACGGTCATCATGCGCAAGGCTTACGGCGGCGCCTACGACGTGATGAGCTCCAAGCACATCCGCGGCGACCTGAACCTGGCCTGGCCCACGGCCGAGATTGCGGTCATGGGCCCCGAGGGCGCCGTGAGCATCATCTTCCGCAAGGAGCTGGCCGAGGCCGAAGACCCGCTGGCGCGCAAGGCCGAGCTGGTGAACGAGTACCGCGAGAAGTTCGCCAACCCCTACGTCGCCGCCAGCCGCGGCTACATCGACGACGTCATCGAGCCCCACGAAACGCGCGCCCGCCTCATCAACGGCCTGGAGATGCTGCAAAACAAGCGCGACAGCAACCCGCAGAAGAAGCACGGGAATATCCCGCTGTAAGGGCAGGGAA
>CAYUYN010000063.1:0-1878 GCA_964449185.1 uncultured Anaerolineales bacterium
AGCCGGGCGCGCGGCGCTCCCCACGCCGGCTGGCGCGCGAGCTGGGCTTGCTGACGCTCTGGCTGGCCGCGCTGGGCGCCCTCAGCGCCGGCACTTATGCCTCGCTCAACAACCTGTACTTCAACCCCGCCTACTTTCGCGATGACTACCGCGGCATCGCGCGCTACGTTGAGGGGATCGCGCGGCCGGGGGATGCGCTGATCACCATCGCGCCCAACCAGGTCGAGGCGTTCGGTCATTATCACACCACCGGCGCGCCGATCTACCCCCTGCCCCACAGCCGCCCGCTCGACCCCGCCGAGACCGAGGCGGCCCTGGCCGCTATCGCGGCGCGGCACGCGCGGCTGTTTGTGCTGTATTGGGGCGACGCGCAGGCCGACCCCGAACAGCGCGTGGAGCAGTGGCTGAACACGCACACCTTCAAGGCCGGCGACACGTGGTATGGGCAGGTGCGGCTGGCGACCTATGCCACCGCCACGCCGGCCGCCGCGCCCAGCACGCTCTCAGGCGCGCGGTTTGGCCCGCCTGGCCAGGCCATCACCCTGGAGGGCTACACCCTGCCGCAGGCGGCCCTGGCGCCGGGCGACATCCTGCAAGTGACGCTCTTCTGGCGCACGGACAAGCCGATAGAAGAGCGGTATAAAGTATTCGTCCACCTTTACACAGACCCCAACCAGCCGCCCGTGGCCCAGCAGGACAGTGAACCCGGCGGCGGGCTGGCGCCGACCAGCGGCTGGCCGCCGGGGCAAACCATTGCCGACAACCACGGCGTGCTGATCCCGGCCGATACGCCGCCAGGCACTTACACGGTGAGCCTCGGATTGTACGAACTATTTACAAACGTTAGACTGCCTGTTACTGTTGAACAAGCTGCGGCGGGCGACCGGCTGAGCCTGGGCACCCTCACGCTTAGATAGGCACGGACCGGCCATGCTTCGCGGCACGGCCGGCCGGCAGGAGCAAAGAACAGTGATGCGCGTGATCATTACCGGCGGCACGGGGCTGATTGGGTCGGCGCTGGCCGAGAGCCTGGCCCAGGACGGCCACGACGTGATCGTCCTGAGCCGCAACCCCGAGAAGAGCGCCCGCGGCCTGCGCCAGGGCATCCGCGCCGAGCGCTGGGATGGGCGCAGCGCCGAAGGCTGGGGCAAGCTGGCCGAGGGCGCCGGCGCGATCGTCAACCTGGCCGGGGAAAGCCTGGTGGGCGTCAACCCCATCCTGGGCCGCTGGACCCCGGCGCGCAAGCGTACTATCCGCGAGAGCCGGCTGAACGCGGGCCAGGCGGTGGTGGAGGCCGTGCGCGCGGCAGCCAACAAGCCCAAGGTGGTCGTCCAGTCGTCGGCGGTGGGCTACTATGGCCCACACGGCGACGAGTTGGTCACCGAAGAGACGCCCGCCGGCAGCGACTTCCTGGCCAGGCTGTGCGTGGAGTGGGAGGCTTCGACCCAGCCGGTGGAGGCCATGGGCGTGCGGCGCGCCATCGCGCGCACGGGCCTGCCCCTGAGCAAGGCCGGCGGCTTTCTGCCGCCGCTGCTGCTGCAGACCAGGCTGTTTGCCGGCGGCCCGCTGGGCAGCGGCCGGCACTACTGGCCGTGGATCCACATGGACGACGAAATCGCGGCGCTGCGCTTCTTGATCGAGGCGGGGGGCGCGGGCGCGTTCAACCTGTCCGCGCCGAACCCGGTGACCAACAAGGTCTTCAGCCAGACGCTGGGCAAGGTGCTCAAGCGGCCGGCGATAATGCCGGCGCCGGGCTTTGCGGTAAGGCTGGCCATGGGCGAGCTGGGCGATGCGCTGCTGCTCACCGGGCAGCGGCAGGTGCCGGAGCGGCTGACCGCGTTGGGGTTTCCGTTTAAGTTTACGGAGCTCGAGCCGGCG
>CAYUYN010000063.1:1978-5707 GCA_964449185.1 uncultured Anaerolineales bacterium
GGAGCGGCTGACCGCGTTGGGGTTTCCGTTTAAGTTTACGGAGCTCGAGCCGGCGTTGAGGGATGTAATTGGTAAGTGGTAATTGGTCATTGAACGGCCAATTACTCGTTACCAATTACCAATTACTCTCTCAAGGAAACAGCTCTTCCAACTGAGACACCATGCCGGCCAGCACCGCAAAGGCCGCCTCCACCGCCTGGGGCTGGGTCATGTCCACCCCGGCCAGCTTGAGCGCCTCCAGCGGGTAGACCGAGCTGCCGGCCTTGAGGAAGCTGAGGTAGTTCTCGGCCGCGCCCGGCTCGCCGGCCAGGATGGGGCGCGCCAGCGCGTGGGCGGCCGAGATGCCGGTGGCGTACTGGTAGACGTAGTAGTCGGCATACAGGTGGCCAAAGGTGGCCCAGGTGATGCCGATGCGGTCGCGGTCCATGGCCACGTGTTCGCCATAGCCCTCGGCAAACAGGTCGGCCAGCAGCCCGTTCATATCCGCGGCGGTCAGGCCCTGGCCGCGCTCGACGCGCGCGTGGGTCTCCAGTTCGAAGCGGGCCAGCGTGGGCATGATGAAGAAGTAGCGGTGGAAGTTGGACAGCGCTTCTTCGATCACGCTGATCCGGAAGTCGCGCTCGGGGTTCTGCGCCAGCAGGTGGGCGCGCACCATGGCCTGGTTGAAGTTGGAAGCGACCTCGGCCACGAAGAGCGAGTAGTTCGCGTAAATGTAGGGCTGGGTCTGCCAGGTGTAGTACGAGTGCAGCGAGTGGCCCAGCTCGTGCGCCAGCGTGCTCATGGCGCCCAGCGAGTCGTCGAAGCTCATCAGGATGAAGGGATGGGTGCCGTGCGAGCCGGCCGAGAAGGCGCCGTTGGTCTTGCCCTGGTTGGGGCAAATGTCCACCCAGCGCTCTTCCAGGCAGCCGCGCCGCAGCACCTCCACGTACTCTTCGCCGAGCGGCGCCATGCCGGCGCAGATCATGTCGACGGCCTGCGCGTAGGTCACCACCGGCGCGGCGGTGGTGAGCGGGGCCTTGATGTCGTAGACGTGCAGACGGTCGAGGCCCAGCGCCTTGCGCCGGATGGCCCAGTAGCGATGCCAGGTGGGCAGATTGCGGCGGTAGGTGTCGATCAGGTTGTGAAAGACCGCGACCGGGATGTTGTTGGCGAAGAGCGACGCCTCCAGGCTGGACTCGTGCTTGCGCGCCCGGGTACGGAAGACGTTCTGCTTGATGGAGGTAGTCAGGTTGCTGGCCAGGGTGTTCTTGTAGGCCAGGTACTGGTCGGTGTAGTTCTCCCAGGCCGTGCGGCGCGTCTCGCGGTCGGTGCTTTCGAGCATGGCGTCGTGGTTGCCCTGGGTCTGGGGCAGTTCGGCGCCGTCGCTGGGGCGCGCGGGCTTGAACATGAAGTCGGCATTGGTGAGCAGGTTCTCGGTGTTGGCGGCGCCGCCGAAGGGGTCGGCCAGCATGCCCAGGAGCTGCTCCACTTCGGCCGAGCGGACGTGCTGCTGGCGGCGGGAAAGGTCGTCGATGTATTGAGCGTAGACGGCCAGGCGCGGCTCGTCCTTGAGCCACTGGTCCAGGGTGGCGCGGCCGATGGCCAACAGCTCGGGATCGAGGAAGCCCAGCGCGCCCAGGGCCTGGCCAAGGATGCCCTGGGCCTGGCCGTAGCGCCGCGCGCCGGCCTGGTTGGAGGTGTCGACGTTGTGTTCCATGGTGACGTAGCTGTACAGCTTCTCGACGCGCGCCATGAGGGCTTCGATGGCGTTGAAGGCGGCCAGCAGGGCCGCGGCGCCGTCAGCCAGGTGGCCTGCGTGCGCCTGCGCCTCGGCAATGGCGGCGGGCAGGCTTTGGGCCTCGGCCGACCAGGCGGCTTCATGCTCGTAGACGCTGGCAGCGTTCCAGGTATGCTCGCGGGCAATGGCGCTGCGCGGTGGCACGACGGTTTGGGTTTGAGTCACGGTGGGCTCCTTATGAAGCGGCTGGCGGGCGCCGAATGAAGGGTACCTGGTGATTAGTAATGGGTACGGCGAGGGGCATTATACTCCGCGAATCGTAGTTGCTGAAAAGGGGGTACAGCGCCGAGACCAACGCCGATCCGGCGATCCGCTGGCCGCATTCTGAGTCTATGGCCCGTACCGCTGAAACTCCACCTCCGGATACTCCGCCGACGGCCCGGCCAGGAGGGGCTGTTCTTCGCCCTTGAGATGTTGGTCAAAGAAAGCCACCAGGTAGTCGCTAATGACTTCGAGGGTACGCCGGCCTTCCAGGGGACCTTTAAGGCCAAGGGCGGGCGCCAGGGGCGTGAGCAGGGGCAGCAGCGAGAAGTCGTAGTGGCGGGTGCCGAGGATAGTGAGGCGGTAGCCAGGGCCCTGGAGGCCGGAGATGACGCGGTCGAGTTTGGCGTCGTTCTCGGCGCTGGCCCAGACTTCGCTGCGCATGAACAGGAAGGGCCGGGTCAAGGGCGTAGCGAGCCATTCCTCGTTGAAGGGCCGCAGCCAGGCATCCATGGCCAGGCCGGCCTGGCAGCGCGGGTCCTGCTGGCAGGCCACTACCACGGCGCCGCCGCCGGTGGAGTGCCCATAGAAGCCGGCGCGCTGCACGTCCACCTGGCCGGCCAGTGGGCTGGCGATGGCGCCGCTGTCGAGCAGCGTCAACTGGTCCAGCACAAAGCTCACGTCGGCGGCAAAGGTCGCCTCGAGCTGGCGGGCCGAGCGGTAGTAGCTGTCGTCGGTGGGGCCGGCGGGCAGGATGGCGGGATTGTTGAGCGCCACCCGGCCATCGGCAAAGACGGTCACCAGCGCGCCGTAGGTGTGGTCGACGGCGGCCACGATATAGCCGTGGCTGGCGAGCGCCTCGGACTGGTTGAGGTTGACGGTGCGGAAGCCGTTCCAGCCGTGCGAATAGATGACGACGGGGAAGCGGCCGCCGGTGGTGTCGAGCGGTGCGTTGGCGTAGGCATGGGTGCGTACCAGGCCGGCGTGATCCAGAAAGAATCCGGGCAGGTGCAGGAAGCGGGCGATGGCCGGCCCGACGATGTCCAGACGGTCTATCCACGGGGCAGGCGCCTGGCCCGGCGCGGGCACGGCCGGGTACCAGATCTGCGCCATCACTTCACGCAGGTCATCCGGGTTGGCGGGATCGGGGTCGGGGTTGTACTGCTCGGTGCGGGACGGGTCGGTCCACTGGAAGGTGAGAGTGCCAACCTCGTAAGGGCCGCCCGGCTCGGGCAAGCGCGGCACCGGGAAGACGAGGGGCGGCGCCAGAGCGAGGGCCACGGCCAGGAAGCCCACGCCGCGGCCAACCAGCGCCAGCCACGGCCGGGTCAGCCCCGGCCGGCGCAACACCAAGAAGCGCAGGGCGACCAATAGCACCGACAAGGCATAGGCCGGAACCATCTGCCAGCGGTAGCCTTCGAACAGGAGCTGCACAACCAGCACCACGTCGGTCACGGCGCTGAGGCCGAATAGCGCGCGCCGGCGCAGCGCCTGAGGGAATGGAATGAGCAGCGAGAAGAGCGCGACGAAGAGAACGAGTTCAAGCGGGCGCATAAAGTGGTCAGTGGGGCGATCCCCTATCTACGTCGGGCGTTACGTCCGCTTTTTCAGCCGCCACAGCAGCCCGGCAGGGTAGCCGACCATCTTGGCCGCGTCGCCGGTGAGGCGGATGAGGGGCACGTAGACCAGGGCCCGGAGGCGATCAAGGGGGGATAGACCTGCCAGGCTGGGCCAAAGGCGGCGCAGCGGGA
>CAYUYN010000063.1:5807-15405 GCA_964449185.1 uncultured Anaerolineales bacterium
AGGCGATCAAGGGGGGATAGACCTGCCAGGCTGGGCCAAAGGCGGCGCAGCGGGAGGCGGACGTAGGCCAGGCCGGCCAACACGGCCAGCAGCCACAGCCAGGGGCTGACCGTGACGGCGGCGTAGATCAGCAGCGGCGCAGCGACCAAATAGGCAAAGTAGCGGATGGCGTGCAGGCGCGGGAAGAGGTTGGCCTTGCCGTCACCGCGGGCGTAAAGGTAGTACTGGCGCGCGAGCGTCCTCAGGCTGCCGCGCGGCCGGAAGTTGACCAGGGCGCGCGGCGCGAACTCAAAGGGACCATAGTGCGCCCGCACGTTCAGGTCAAAAATCACGTCCTCGGAGAAATCCAGCCATTCGGGGTAGCCCCCCACCCGGTCCCAGACCTCGCGGCGGAAGGCCACGCTGCGGCTGGAGGGCAGATAGGTCTTCGGATTAACGTCGCGGACCTCGGGCAGCACCGTGGCCCCCATGGCCGTCTCCCAAACGGTCTGCGCGTCTGGCCGGAAAAAACCGGCCACAGCCATGACACCCGGGCGCTCGAAGGGCGCCGTCAGGCACGCCAGCCAATCCGGCTCGCAGCGCACCCCGGCGTCGGTGACCGCGATGACCTCACCGGTGGCCGCGCGAATGGCGGCGTTGCGGCCCTGGGCGATGTTAGCCCCCGGTGCCTCAATGATTTTGAGCGGCAGTCGGCCGGCCTGGGCCTGGAGCGCGGCCACGGTGCCGTCGCGCGAGCCGCCATCGGCCACCACCACCTCGTCGGGCGGGCGCGTTTGGGCGGCCAGCGAGGCCAACAGGCCGTGGATGGCTTCTCCCTCGTTCAAGACTGTCAAAATAACGCTGACGCGCATGCGCGTGATTATATAGGAATCCATGCCCATCAATCCTATTCTTATGTTATTCCGGCTATCCTTCTGTGTCCCCGAACCACAACAAAATTAGAACACCCGTACTAAAACTCTTGACAAAATAGAACAATTGTACTACACTCGCGTCATGGCTCAGGGAATTGGTCGCCTGGGTCGTCACAGCGCCTATCTTTTCGGAGGTACCCCCAATGCAACAGATGGAGATGTCGGGACGCAGGAGCGACTCATTCCTCGGCCGCGGTGCTAGATTGCTGGAGGATTACAAAATGAGGCGCGGTATGGTTTTTGGCGCCATGATCGTGGGCGCCATGTTGGCGTTTGAGCTGTTTAACTATTCGACCACGGATTTTGCGCTGACCAATCTGCTCGGCGACATGCGCTTTGTGGGCGTCCGCTGGGCGACCATCCTGGCCATTGCCTTCTGCGGCATTGACTTCGCCGGGATCGCCCGCCTGTTCACCCCCGAAAAAGACAACGGCGAGCACACCGAGGTGTGGTATCTGCTGGCCGCGTGGTTCCTGGCGGCCACAATGAACGCCATGCTGACCTGGTGGGGCGTGTCGTTGGCGCTGCTCGGCCACACCGACTTGGGCAACGAGATCCTGGGGCGTGAGACTTTGCTGTCGGCCGTGCCGATCTTTGTGTCGGTGCTGGTGTGGGTCATTCGCATCCTGCTGATCGGCATGCTGTCCATGGCGGGCAACAAGCTGTTCAGCCAGGTGGAAGGCGCGCTGCGCAATCCGGACGAGGAAGAAGTGGGCCAACGCCACGCGCCCAAGCCGGCGCGCCTGCCCACGGCCGCCTGGAGCGGCAGCAGCGCGCAGCGGCCCACGCGCATCATCGGCGCGAAGGGCCTGGACGATGAATTCACCGTGAACCGGCCGCAGACCGTGGCCGAGAGGCACGGCTACGGCGGCCGCACCCAGCCGCAGACTGCCCTCCGCCCCGAGGCGCCGCCCCCTCCGGCCGGCCCGGTGCGGTCGGCCCCCAAGCCGGCCATCAACCAGCAGCAGCCGGCGCGCAAGCCGGTCGTGGCCGGCAACGGCCAGAACAACGGGAATGGTAACGGCCACAACGGCAACGGCGCCAGCAGCTATAGCTACCACGGTCTGGACGAAGACTAAGTAAGCGGTGGTTCGAAAATAAGAAAGGTTGCCTTCCATGTCACAGCGGCTGGTTATCCGACTAATCCCTGTTCACATCTTCCTGCTGTGCCTCGTGGCCGGGTGGACTGCCATGGGCGCGGTGCAAGCCTTGATCCAGGCCGGCCCCCTGGGGTCGAGCCCGGTACTGGCGGCGCCCGCACCCCCGCAGCAGCCAGCCGAAGCAGCGGTGGCAGACCTGACGGCCGGCACGCTCTCGACGTTGTTCACGCCCGAAGTGCTGTTTTGGAAAGACAAGATTCTGGCCTGGTCCGCGGCGAACAACCTGGACCCGAACCTGGTGGCGACCGTGATGCAGATTGAGTCCTGCGGCGCGCCGGGGGTGGTGTCATCGTCCGGAGCGCAGGGCCTGTTCCAGGTGATGCCCTTCCACTTCAGCGAGGGCGAAGCCATGCAGGACCCCGATACCAATGCGGCGCGCGGGCTGGCCTACCTGGCCCTGGGCCTGCAGCGCGGCGGGGGCGATGCCGGGCTGGCGCTGGCCGGCTACAACGGCGGGCACAGCCAGATCGGCAAAGATGGCTCTTTGTGGCCGAACCAAACCCAGCGCTACTGGTACTGGGGGACGGGCATCTACGAAGAAGCCAAGAGCGGGGCGGCCACCAGCGGTCGCCTGCAAGAATGGCTGCAGGCCGGCGGCGCGAGCTTGTGCCAGACGGCGTCAAGCCAGATCGGGCTTGCGGCGCAGTAATGGTGTCGGGGGCAGAGAGGGACCGGCAGACAGGCCGGTCCCTTTTTTGTTTCAGCTTGGCTTAGCCGGCCTTCTTAACCACCGGCAGCGCGGGCGCGGTTTTGTGCTCGAGGAGCTTTTTGGTGGGCGCTTCGGAGAGCACTTTGTCGGCGGCCAGGGGCAGCCACAGGCTGAAGGTGGAGCCGCGGCCAGTGGCGCCGTCGGAGGCGGCTTCGAGCCGGCCGCCGTGGCCCTGGGCAATGCGCTGGGCGATGGCCAGGCCCAGGCCGGCGCCGCCTTGGGTGCGAGTGCGGGCCTTGTCCACCCGGTAGAAGCGATCGAAGACGTGCGGCAGCTCGTCGGCCGGGATGCCGACGCCGGTATCGGTGACGACCAGGCGGGCCCAATCGCGGATGCGGGTGAGCGCCAGGGTCACCTGGCCGCCTTCCGGGGTGTACTTGAGGGCATTGCTGACCAGGTTGAGCAGCAGCTGCTTGAGCCGGTCGCGGTCACCGGTGACCAGGGTCTGGTCGATAGCGCCAATGGTGAGTTGCACACCGCCGGCCAGGACCTGCGACTCGTGGTAGACCTCGAGCAGCAGGGTGTCCAGCTCCACGGGGTTGCGCGCCACGGGCAGGGTCCCGGCGTCGGCCTGGGCCAGCAGCAGCAGGTCCCCGACCAGGCGGCTCATGCGCTCGGCCTCCGACTGGATGGCATCGAGCGAGGTGGGGTCGGCGCCGCCCATGCGGCGCAGCAGGTCCACGTTGCCGCGGATGACCGTCAGGGGCGTGCGCAGCTCGTGCGAGACGTCGGCCAGGAACCGCCGCTGCGCGCGGAACAGGCGCTCGATGCGCTCCAGGGACTCGTTGAAGGCCTGCACCAGACGGCCAACCTCGTCGTGAATCGTGTCGGAACGCGGGATGCGCCGGGACAGGTCGTCGGCGCGGGTGATCTGGAGCGCTGTCTGAGTGACGGCCTCCAGGGGCTGGAGCGCGCGGTGCGCCGCCATCCAGCCAACCAGGGCCGCCAAAATGACGGCCGCCACGCCGCCGCCGATGAGCAGGATTAGCAGGACGCTCTTGGCCGAGTCGACCGTGCTGAGCGGGGCGCCGGCCTGGACATAGCCGATGAGGCGCCCATCGATTGTCTCCATGGGCTTGGTAACTACCCACAGATGGACATTGCCGGCATACACGTCGCGATGGGTTTCGCGGCCGCCGGACAGGGCGCCGGCATCCAGGGGGGCGTGATAGGTGGTAGAGCTGTCGTAGAGCGTCTGCCCGTCGGCCTGCCAGGCCTGCACGTACATGCTCGCGGCCCCGAAACGGTTCAGCATGGGCAGGTCCAGGCTGAACCCGGTTGCGCTGCTGATGCGCAAACTGCTGGCCTCGATAATCTGCGTGGAGATGTCATCCAGGGATTCGTCGACCTGGGTGATGAGCAGGATGCTCATGATGGCATAGACCGCCAGCCCGAAGGCCAGGATGATCCCGGCCAGTACGGCGGAATACCAGAGGGTGAGGCGTAAGCGCAGGGTCACGGGAGAAGCGCGGATGTTGGGTTCCTCGACCGGTTGGCGCACGCGCCAACCAGCCGCCAACCATTATCCGCGGCGCATTTGAGATCAGTATGAAGACTGTGTGAGTGTAACATGAGAGGGGCCGCCGGGGGAAGCGGCCGCGGCGCGGGTCAGTCTTCGCGCAGCACGTAGCCAACGCCGCGCACCGTGTGCACCAGGCGCTTTTCGTTGGCGGCTTCCGTCTTCTGGCGCAGGTAGCGCACGTAAACTTCGATGATGTTGCTCTCGCCGCCGAAGTCGTAGCCCCACACGCGGTCAAAAATGACCTCGCGCGTGAGCACCTGGCGGGGATGGCGCATGAAGAGCTCGAGCAGCTCGTATTCTTTGGCGGTCAGCTCGATGGGCCGCTCGGCGCGGAAAGCCTGGCGGGTGCCGGTGTCGAGGGTGAGGTCGCCGAAGTGGAGCACCTCAGGCTGGGAGGGCGCCGCGCGGCGCAGCAGGGCGCGCATGCGGGCCAGCAGTTCGTCGAAGGCAAACGGCTTGACCAGGTAGTCGTCGGCGCCGGCGTCCAGGCCGGCCACGCGGTCGCCCACGGCGTCCTTGGCGGTGAGCATGAGGATGGGCACGGGTCCGGCGGCGCGCAGCCGGCGGCAGACCTCCAGGCCGTCCAGGCCGGGCAGCATCCAGTCCAGGATAACTATATCGGGCGGGTTTTCGCGGGCCAGCGAGAGGCCGGCGGGACCGTCGCCGGCCACATCGACGCGGTAGTTTTCGTAGGTCAGGCCGCGCTGGAGGAACTGGCTGATGCGGTTTTCATCTTCGATCACGAGAACACGAGCGCTCATGGGGTAATCATACACCAAAGCCCGCCGCGCGTGCAGGGGGTGCGGAAACTGGGCAGTAAAGACGGTCAGACCCCAAGGTCCCGTAGGGATCCAAAACCCTGGGGGTCTCGACCAAATCCGGTAAATCCGCTTCACGCGTGCGTCCGCTGGAAACTTCGGGCCTTTGCTTTTCGCGGCCAGTTGACGCGCCAGCGGGAGGGCCGGGGATGGAGGGTGAGGCTCGGCCCCCGCCCGAGCACCCCGTCGCCCCGCGAAACGGCAAGTGGGTGCGCTGGCGCCGGGTGAAACCCGCCGTCACCGCACCCACATACTCTCTTAAACGAAAGGGGTGTTCGAGCTCACGCTCGAACACCCCGGCACCCCAGGTAAAGCGGGGCCGCTCCGCGTCTGGCGCTTAGGTCAGGTCGACGGTGCCGCCGGCCTCGACCAGCTTCTTCTTGGCCTCTTCGGCGGCATCCTTGCTAACGGCTTCCAGTACCTTGGCGTTGGGGGTCTCGGCCAGGTCCTTGGCTTCCTTCAGGCCGAGGCTGGTCAGCTGGCGAATGACCTTGATGACCTCGATCTTCTTGGCGCCGACTTCCTTGAGGATGACGTTGAACTCGGTCTTCTCTTCGACGGGGGCCGCGGCGGTGGTGGCGCCGCCGCCAGCGGGCATGGCCATCGCGACGGGCGCGGCGGCCGAAACGCCCCACTTCTCTTCGAGCAGCTTGGTGAGCTGCGAGGCCTCGAGCACGGTCAAGCCGCTGAGGTCGTCCACGATCTTCTGCAGGTCAGCCATGTGAATGTCTCCTTGGTGCGCGCGCCGGCTGGGCGCGCGTCATGCCCTTGCTAAAAAAGTTGTCCAATGACAGCCGGCCGGGGCGTTCAGTTGAACGCCCCTACGCTGCGGCGGGTTCGGCCAGCGCGGCGGCGGCGGCTTCGGCCTTGTCGGCGTAAGCCTTGACGACGTTAACCACCTGGCGCACGCTGCCGGCGATGGCGCCGGTGAGGCGCGCGGCGGGCGCCTGGAGCAGGCCCAGCAGTTGGGCGCGCACGACGGGCAGCGGCGGCAGCTCGGCCAGGGCTTCGATCTCCTTGGCGGTGAGCAGCTTGTTGCCCAGCAGGCCGCCCTTGACCTTGACGAACTCCGAGTCCTTCGCGAAGGTCGTCAGGGCCTTGGCGACGGCGGGCACATCCGAAAATGCGAAGCCGATCGCGGTGGTCTGGCTGAACAGCTCGGCGGGCGCGGTGCGCCCGGCGGCTTCCAGCGCCTTGAGGGCCAGGGTGTTCTTGACCACATGCAGCTCGCCGGCCGCGTCGCGCACCTTGCCGCGCAGCGGGTCCATGCCCTTCATGCTCAGGCCGCGGTATTCCACCAGGATCATGCCCTCGCTCTTCTTAATGAGCTCGGTATACGCCCGGAGCAGCTCTTCCTTGCGTTGCTTAGAAATTGCCAATGCTGTTTCACCTCCTCCCTTGGCAGGTTGCCACAACTGGTGCGAATTAACGAAAAAGTCTTTGCCCGAAGCACAGGGCAAAGACCGTGGCGCAGGGCGGAGCCGTGCGCGGCGCCAGGACGGGTGGTCCTGGCCAGGGTCTTCACCTCGGCAGGTCTTCTGGGCCGGAGCCCGCCTGCTGTCTTCGGCGAAGCTAGAGTGTCGTTGCAAGCCAGCGGGTCAGGCGCAGCGGTGATGCCCCTGACCCGCCTATTGTACCAGAAAAAACGCGTTTACTCGGCCGACTCGGTGAACGAGGCGTTGGGGTCCACGCGGGCGCCGGGGCCCATCGTGGGGGCGATGACCACCTTGCGCAGGTAGATGCCCTTGGCGCTGGCCGGCTTGGCCTTGATGACGGCCTGCATGAGCGCGCCCATGTTCTCCACGAGCTGCTGCTCGCTGAAGGAGACCTTGCCGATGGGCACGTGCAGCCCGCCGGTCTTGTCGACGCGGAACTCCACGCGGCCGGCCTTGGCCTCGCGGATGGCGCGGGGCAGGTCGGCGGCGGGCACCACGGTGCCGGTCTTGGGGTTGGGCATGAGCCCGCGCGGGCCCAGCACGCGGCCCAGGCGGCCGACCTTGCCCATCAGGTCGGGGGTGGCGATGGCCACGTCGAAATCGGCCCAGCCGTCCTGGATGCGCTTGATGGTGGCATCGTCGGCGACGACATCGGCGCCGGCCTCGGTGGCCAGGCGCGCGCCCTCGCTGTCGGCGAAGACCAGCACGCGCACGGTCTTGCCCAGGCCATGCGGCAGCACCACCACGTCGCGGACGTTCTGGTCGGCGTGCTTGGGGTCCACGCCCAGGCGCATGTGCACCTCGACGGTGCCGTCGAACTTGGTGTAGGAGGTGGCCTTGGCCAGCGCCACGGCCTCGCGCGACGTGTAGAGCTTGTCGGTCTGGACCTTGGCTTTTTGCTCGCGGTACTTCTTGCCGTGTTCTTTCATGTCTGTCTCCTCGGTGGTGCTAACGGACCGGGGGGTCCTCCCACCGTCGTGATAAGCCTGCTCGGCTAGCCTTCGACCGTGATGCCCATGTTGCGGGCCGTGCCTTCGACCTGCTTCATGGCGCCTTCGATGTCGAGGGCGTTGAGGTCCTTGAGCTTGATCTCGGCGATCTCCCGCACTTGCTGGCGGGTGACCTTGCCGACCTTCTGGCGATGGGGGATGGGCGAGCCCTTCTCGATCTTGGCCGCCTTGCGCAGCAGCACCGCCGTCGGGGGGGTCTTCAGGATAAAGGTGAACGAGCCATCGGTGAAGATGGTGATTTCGGCCGGGAGCACATCGCCCATGCGGTTGGAGGTGCGGGCGTTATATTCCTTGCAGAAGGCCATGATGTTGATGCCATAGCCCGCCAGCGCGGGACCAATGGGCGGCGCCGGGTTGGCCTTGCCGGCTTCAATCTGCAGCTTGGTGACGCCTTTGACTTTCTTTGCCATGCGCTCTGTCTCCTATGTGGTGTTGACGGGCGTTAGCCCTCCCACGTAATGAGTGGTCAGTGGACAGTGGTTAGTTGAACTGAGTCACTTTTTTCGGCCCATCACGGTCGACCTGAAGTTTGCGGATATCGAAGCGGTCG
Source organism: uncultured Anaerolineales bacterium (assembly GCA_964449185.1). Taxonomy (GTDB): domain Bacteria; phylum Chloroflexota; class Anaerolineae; order Anaerolineales; family UBA6663; genus CAYUYN01. The sequence continues at coordinate 13,927 of CAYUYN010000063.1, forward strand.
CTGGCGTTCAAGGTTAGTCCACTGCCCACTGTCCACTAACCACTAACCACTGACCGCTAGACTTTCTCCACCTGCAAAAAGTCCAGCTCCACCGGCGTCTCGCGGCCGAAGAAGGACACCATGACGCGCACCTTCGTGCGGTCCATGTCGATCTCGGACACGGTGCCGATAAAGTCGTTGAACGGGCCGTCGACGATGCGCACCTTCTGGCCGGGCTTGAAGGTGACCTTGACCTTGGGCGCCTCGGCTTCCATGCGCCGCAGGATCTGGGCCACTTCTTCGGGGCGCAGGGCCGTGGGCACATTGCCCATGCCCACAAAGCCGGTGACGCCGGGCGTGTTGCGCACGACGTACCACGAGTCTTCGCTCATGATCATCTGCACCAGCAGGTAGCCGGGGAACACCCGGCGCTCCACGGTGCGGCGCTTGCCGTCCTTGACCTCGATCTCTTCTTCGGTCGGCACGACCACGTCGAAAATCTTGCCCTTCATGCCCATCGACTCGATGCGCTGCTCGAGGTTGTGGCGCACCTTGTTCTCGTAGCCGGAATAGCAATGAATGACGAACCAGTTGCGGCTGTCGTCCGAGGGTTGGGCGCCGTTGCTGCCCGCGCCCTCGTGGGGCGCCTCGGCCGGGGACCCGGCGTCCGCGCCCAGCGACGGCTCGTCGCCGGCGTCCGCCAGGCCGGCATTAACGTCGGCTTCGTCAGCTTCGTCAGCTTCGTCCGAGGGCGGCTGCGGCTCTTCATAATCGTACTCAAATTCGTCGCTGGCCCCAGACAACATCTCCGCACTCACCTTTCACGCTCCCCGGGCTACGCGCCCAATGAAATCAGGAAGCGGATCAACTGCCCAAACAAGTAGTCGGCCGCGCCCAACAAAACGGACATCACCGTGATGACCACCAGCACGATCCAGGTCAACCGGATGGCTTCTTCGCGGGTGGGCCAGACCACTTTGCGCAGCTCACCGACCGTCTCGCGATAGTAGCGGACGACGGCATTCGGTTCTTTGACGGCCTGTACTTTCGCCATCGACGACGTCCTTCTCTTGACGGTCAAGACACCGCCCCCACGGGCGGCGGTGTCTTGGAACTGGGGTGTGCACCCCGCCTCAGGCAGGCCAGGCAGGACTTGAACCCGCAACCCCGCGTTTTGGAGACGCGTGCGCTGCCAATTGCGCCACTGGCCTACATGGCGTATTGCGTAATACGCAATACGCTACTTCGTCTCGCGGTGCACGCGATGCACCCGGCAGCGCGGGCAATACTTCTTCAGCTCGAGCCGGCCCGGGTCATTGCGGCGGTTCTTCTGCGTGGTGTAGGTGCGCTCTTTGCACTCAGAACAAGCCAGCGTGATCACCGGCCGGACATCCTTGGATTTAGCCATCTTCAGTACCCTGCCTAACTCTAACTCGACTTGGACTTATTCCAAGACCTTGGTGATGACGCCAGCGCCGACCGTGAGGCCGCCTTCGCGGA
>CAYUYN010000064.1:0-2196 GCA_964449185.1 uncultured Anaerolineales bacterium
CACGGATAAAGGCTAGCGGTTGGTTACTTGGCTAGCCGGACGATTTTGAGTCGCTCACCGCCGAAGTTCACGAGCATGCCGATGGTGAGGCCAGACGCTTTCAAGTAGGAGAGCAGCTGGGCTTGGTGGCGCGGGTGCAGCTCATCGACAGCCTTAAGCTCCAGAATAACTCTGCCATCCACCACAATATCGAAGCGATAACGGTCGACTGGGATGCTTTTGTACACAACGTCTATGTCATGTTCGCGCGAAACGGAGATGCCGCGCTTTGCGATCTCTGTGCAGACGGCAAGCTTGTAAGTCTCCTCACGAAAGCCTGGCCCCAGAGAGTTATAGACTTCATACAATGCCCCACGGACCTGGTAAGTCAAGTCCGCATGTAAGAGCTTATCCATCTTCCCTCCGTGTAATCCGCCTTTATCCGTGGAATCCGTGTACAAAACTGTCTATTTGTCCAACACAAGCTCAACCAGCACTGGCCGGTGGTCGTTCCCCATTACTCTGCCAGCCCCACCTCAATCCGCTTGTTGATCCTGCCCTTGCTTTTATAGTCCACGATCTTCAGCCGGCCCACCTCGCGCGTGTTGGCCACGTGCGTGCCGCCATCGGCTTGCAGGTCGAGGCCAACGATCTCCACTGTGCGCACTTCGGGGAGGCCGGGCGGCAGCAAATTGATCTTGGTGCGGATCAGGTCCGGGATCTGGAAAGCCTCGTCGCGCGGCAGGCTCTTTACCCGCAGCGCGCGGGCGGCTTCCACCTCCGCGTTGATCTTGGCCTCGATCTCGCGCACCAGCTCCTGGCGCATGGTCTCAAACTCGAAGTCCAGCCGGCCCTTGAGCGGCTCCATGTTGCCGCCGGTGACGCTGGCGCCGTAGTCGCGAAAGATCACGCCGCACAGGATGTGCAGGGCGGTGTGGGTGCGCATCAGCCGGTAGCGCCGATCCCAGTCCAGCGTGCCGCGCACGGCGGCGCCCACCGCGGGCGGGGCGCCGTCCAGCTCGTGCCAGACGTCGGCGCCGGACTTGCGTACCTTGGTGACGGCCCAGGTTTGCCCGGCGGCGGTGAGCGTGCCCATGTCGTTGGGTTGGCCCCCGCCGCCGGGATAGAAGGCGGTGCGGTCGAGGGCCACGGCCTGCCCATCGACCGCCGTCACCGTGGCGTCGAATTCTTTCACATAGGCATCGGTGTGGTAAAGCGGCTCGGTCATGGGCGTGTCCTCTCTGGTGCGAGACAAATAAAAAACTCCCGTCCCCGCGGCAGGGACGAGAGTTGGCAACTCCCGCGGTACCACCCTGATTGCCGGCGCAAACGCAGCCGGCCACTTGATCGGGCACTGACATGCCCGCGCGCGGGTAACGGGGAGCGGCCCCGGCGGAAGCTAGTGGCGCGCTTGCGGCGCGCTTTCACCTCGCGGCTCCGGAAGGATTTTCGGCCTGGCCGTCGTATCCGGCTCACACCCGTCCCGGACTCTCTGAAAGCCGGGCCAAGGCCTACTCGTTTCCATCAACGCCTTATACGAACGATTATGCCATAGAGGGGAAAGGGGCGTCAAGGCCGGGTACGGATTTGCGACTGGGCTTGCTGGAGGCCCTGACGACGGACGACGGACGACGGACGACGGACCGTTTTGAGGAAGGGCGTTTAAGGGCAGCGGAGGACCCGGCGCAGGCGGCCGCGGAGGCGGGAGAGAAAGGGCGCTGGCATGTTGCGCGCAGGGGCAGGCGGGTCTTGGATTGGGGCGGCAGCGCGGTCGGCGTTGACAAGGTCGGCAAGGTAGTGCTGGGTGCGCGGGTTGGAGGCATCGAGGGTGTCGTCATCGCCGTTGTATTCGCGCAGCTGTGTTTGCGAGGGCAGCCGGAGCATTTCGGCCTGCAGTTGGGCGCGCCAACCGTGCCAGCCCTGGGCCACCTCGGCCGAGTCGTACGGACGGCCGACCAGCTTGCTGGCCGCATGCGGCACGCTGAGAAAGTGGTAGTGGCGCATGCGGAAGGGCGTCGGGTGCGGACGCACACCGGGAAAGATCACCTGGTGGCCGCCGTGGGTGCTCAGGTCGACCGGGGCGGGTTGGCGCTTCCAGGCATTGAGCCGGGCCGGTGAGCGCGGCTCGAAGGGGTAATACCAGCGCATAGTCTGCTGGAAGTTGGGGTGGTCGTGGTCGGGCGCTTCGAGCGTGGGGATAAACACAAACTCGGAGAA
>CAYUYN010000064.1:2296-15200 GCA_964449185.1 uncultured Anaerolineales bacterium
CGGCGGCCACCCGCGGTGGGAAGGGCTAGTGCCCGAGGACCTTGACGGTATCTTCGCGCGGCTGCTGCACGAGGCGCCAGGCTTTGAAGCGGCTGAGCAGCGCGCGGGTGTCGTCCCGCAGGCCGCGCATGCGGTCGTCCTTGGCCTTCCAGTGGCCCAGCACCTGCTGGATGACCAGGGCGCTATCGCCGCGCACTTCGAGCGTGGTGGCGGCCGCCCGCTCGCCCAACTGTTCCGACAGGTGCCGCAGGGCGCCCACGAGCGTGTAATACTCAGCTTCGTTGTTGGTCAGGCTGCCGGGGAAGGTCAGGCGGTGCACTTCGGCGGGCCGGCTGCCTTCAAAGATGGCAAAGCTGCCATAGCCCTGGCCGGGGTTGCCCTGGCTGCCGCCGTCGAAGACGATCAGGTAATCGGGGGTGTCGGCCGACTCGGCGGTGTCGAGGCCAAAACCCATCTGGCGGGGAGGAGGAGGCGTGCCGTAAACTTCGCGCAGCCGCGCCAGCAGCGCGGCCCGTTCGGCTTCGCTGAGGTGGGCGATGTCTTCGAGGAGAGACTGAACGGACATGCAGTGGTTAGTGGTTAGTGGTCAGTGATCACTGACCACTAACCACTTTCTTGTCACGCTTTCAGCCGGTCGTACAGCGACAGCAAGTTGGCCGTGTGCAACCGAGTGACCAGGCCGTTGAGCGGGATGCGGCTCTTGCCGCAGCTTTCGATGTCGATCTCGCGCACGGCCTCGCGCGGGCGGTTGCGCTTGATGTGCGCCACGACCTTGCGCCGGGCGCACTCCAGGTACTTGACGTTTGAGCGCACCGCGTCGTCAATCTCGCCGCGCAGCACCAGCTCGCCGTGGCCCTGCACCACGTTTTCCAGGCCCATGGCCGGAATGGTTTGCAGGGACCGGATCAGGGTGTCCAGGTCGCCGTCGACGATGTGGGGCAGGGGCATCATCATGTCGCCGGCAAACAGGATGCGGTCTTCCTTGAGCAGCACCGAGATGGCGTCGGGCGAGTGGCCGGGCGCGGCTGTGAGCTGGAGCGTCTTCTTGCCGAGGTGCAGCAGCAGCGAGCCGGCGTCCAGCAGGATTTCGGGCAGCACCACCTCGGCGTTGGCCAGCTCGGGCGAGTTCTCGCGGGCACGCGCCAGGCCGCGGCGGCCGACCGTGTCCAGCCGCTCGCGGGTGAGGCGGTGGCCGACGACCGGCACGCCCGGGAAGAGGTAGGCGCCGTTGGTGTGATCGGCGTGGTAGTGGGTGTAGACCAGGTAGCGGACACGCGTGCCCAGCCGCTTCTCGACGAAGTCCTTGATTTGCGTGGTTTCAAACGGGAAGGCCAGCGTGTCGATCAGGACGGCGCCGTCGGGGTAGATGACGACACCGGCGGTCACCTGGGCGTAGACCTCGCTGGTAAAGACGTAGATGTCGTCGGAGACGCGTTCCCTGAGCATAGGCGCTGGTATCCCAAGCGGAGCCAAAGCGCGCTGGGCGGCGCGCGCATGCGAGCACAATGGAGGTTGATGCGCTTATAGCACACCGGCCATACTCCCGTCAAGAAAACTATAGATTTCCTTAGATTTAGGGGTCTAACAGGGCCGCTTGCGCGCCCCCAGGCCGTATGGTAGCATTTCGGAGCGCCGGTCCACGTCGCACCCAACGAAGGAGCACACCACATGGCACTGCCCGACCCCGCCGCTTCGGCCCAATTGCCGGCTGATATCGAGGCTTACTGCGTTAAGTGCAAGGCCACGCGCAAGATGACCGACGCCCAGTTGGTGACCACCAAGAACGGCAAGCTGGCGGCCAAGGGCAAGTGTCCCGTGTGCGGCACGACGATGATGAAGTTCCTGCCGAGCCGCTAGGGCGGCCGGTTGTCGCTGTTTGTAGCGGTCATTTGTATTTTTGCGGCTGATCGTCCCACACCCACTTGTTGTCGCGGCTCCCCTTCTATTCCAAGTTCGCTCAGTGGCCGGCCAGCGTGCGCTATGGAACGGCCTTTTTCGTCGTCTTGCGCCTGTTCTGGTGGCTGTGGGGAGGGCTGATCATGGCGCTCACGCCGGGCGGCCTGCCGATGCGGCCCTGGATGAGGCCCACGGCAGCGCCCCTGACCGGTGTGGTGGGTTGGCTGCTGGAGCCGTGGAACCGCTGGGACGTGCTGTGGTACGTGCGCATCGCGGCCGAGGGTTACACCCAGTCCGATGGCCGCGGCGCTTTTGCCCCGCTGCTGCCGCTGCTCATTCGTGGGTTGAGCCCACTGATGGGCGGGGAGCCACTGGCCGCAGCCGCGCTCGTGGCTGACCTGGCCTGCTGGGGCAGCCTGGTGTTGTTCTTTCGGGCGGCCGAAGACGTGGGGGTCGATGGCCGGCGCTCGCTGCTGGCGCTGGTGAGCTACCCGGCTGCCTTCTTTTTGTTCGTGCCCTATGCCGACGGGCTGCTGCTGTGCTGCGCGCTGGCGGCCTGGCTGGCGGCGCGGGCCGGCCGCTGGCCGCTGGCGGGTTTGTTCGGCGCGCTAACCGTGCTGACCAAGGTGACGGGGCTGCTGTTGGTCATCCCGCTGGCGTGGGAAGCAGTCACTGTCTGGCGCGCGGCGCGTGGACGGGGCTGGTATGCCTGGCGGCCGGCGCCCTGGCTGCTGGCGCTGCCGGCCGCGGCGTTCGGCTGGGCGCTGGTGCGCGCCGGTTTGCAAGGCCAGGCAGCGGCCTTCAGCGCCAATGGCGTGCTGACCAACCTGATCTCACCCGACTTCCAAACCGAGTGGCATAATGTGCTAGCCTGGCCGTGGCAGGCGCTGGCGGCCTCGGTGGCCGCGCCCGTGCGGCTGTGGCCGCGCTTCGATGCCGTGATCGCGGCAGTGGACCTGCTGTTGGCCGCCTGGGTCTTTATGCTTTTGGTTCGCACGCGGCGCCTTCACCACCCTGGGCTGACCTGGTTTTCGACGGCCGTGGTGGTCGCCAACTTGGCCTTCATCGTGGCCGACACGCCCCTCATCGATGCCCCGCGCCGCTGGCTGCTGGCGTTCCCGCTATTCCTGTCCGCCGCCACGCTTCCGGACCGCTGGACGCGGCTGTGGCTGCTGGTGGCCCTGACGCTTCAGCTCATCCTGGCCGTGCTGTTTGTGAACTGGATCATGGTCGGCTGAGGCGTCGCCGGCTGCCTCGTCATCCTCCAGGAGCGACGCGCGCTTGACGGCCTCCCAGCCGTAGCGGGCGCGGATTTTGTCCACGGCTTCGGCCAGCTTCTCCGCCCGGTTGTCCTGCGCGGCTTCAAACAACCCCAACTGGCGCGCCTCAGCCTGCAGCCCGGACACGCCCACGCCAATCAGCCGCACGGGACGGCCGCGCCCCCACGCGGTTTGGAAGAGGGCGAAGGCCGCAGCGAAGATTTCGCCTTCCAGGTCGGTGGGCTGGGCCAGGGTGGTCTGGCGGGTGATGGTCTCGAACGGCGGCCAGCGCAGCTTGAGCTTGACGGTGCGCGCGTGCAGCCCCTGGCGGCGCAAAGAGGCGGCCACCTGGTCGCACAGCTCCAGCAGGGTGCGGCGCAGCGCCTCGCGCTCGGTGACGTCACGGGCGAAGGTGGTCTCCTTGGAGATGGACTTGGCCTCGCGCTCGGTCTCCAGCGCGCGGTCATCGCGGCCGCGCGCATGGCGCGCGAGGTCTTCGCCCCAGGCGCCAAAGCGTTTGTTCAGGTCCGCCTCCGGCCACTCGGCCAGTTGGCCAATGGTGCGCAACCCGAGCGCCTCCAGCCGGCTTTGGGTCTTGGGGCCCACGCCCCACAGCGCGGCCAGGGGCAGGGGCGCCAGGAAGGCAGCCTCTTCACCGGCCGGCACCACGATCAGCCCGTCCGGCTTGCCGACGTTGGTGGCGATCTTGGCCACCAGCTTGTTGCCGGCCACCCCAAACGACGAGCGCAGCCCCACCTCGCGCCGGATGGTGGCCTTGAGCGCGGCCGCAATCTCCCCGCCGGGGCGCGGGTCGCCGGTGCAGTCCAGAAAGGCCTCGTCGATGGAGATCTGTTCCACCAGCGGAGTCTCCTGGTCGAACAGCGCCATCACGCGTTTGGAGTATTCAGAGTAGAGCTTGTGGCGGCCCGGCAGGAGCTTTAGGCGCGGGCACAGCCGCAGCGCCTGGGCCGTGGGCAGGGCCGAGCGCACGCCGTACTTGCGCGCCTCGTACGAGCAGGTGGAGATGACGCCGCGCTCGTTGGCCGCGCCCCCCACGGCAAAGGCCGTGCCGACCAGGGTAGGGTCGAGGAGCTCTTCGACCGAGCAGAAGAAGGCGTCGAGGTCGACATGCAAAATGAGGCGTGTCGTCATGGCTCAACCCTGGCCGCCGCTTGGCCCACCGCTCGTTCCCTCACCGCTCGTTTCAATCAGCGTCTAGGCTGGGCGCCTCGATGGGCAGGCTAAACGCAAACGTGCTGCCCGCGCCGGGCGCGCTGTCGAGCCAGATTTTGCCCTGGTGGGCTTCCACCACCAGCTTGCAAAAGGCCAGGCCCAGCCCGGTGCCGCCGCGCCGCGCGCGCTGGCCGCGGATGCGCTGGAACTTTTGGAAGAGGTGGTCCTGCTCCTCTTGAGCGATGCCGGGGCCCTCATCGCGCACGCCAAACACCACCAGGCCGCGGATAGTGCTGGGCCGCACCCACAAGCGCACCGTGCCGCCGTCGGGCGAGTACTTGATGGCGTTGTCCAGCAGGTTGTCCAGCACGCGCCCGATCAGCTCGGGGTCCACCGGGACCGTAGAGCTCAGGCCGGGACCCACCTCGCACGTCAGGTTCACGGCCTCGGCTTCGGCGGCGGTGCGCAGGCGCTCGACGGCGGCCTCTACCAGGCCAGCGGGCAGGGCGGGTTGGCGGTTCAGGGGCACGGCGCCGCTTTCCAGCCGCGCAATCTCCAGGAGCTGGTTAATCAGCCGCAGAAGCTGCTGCCCGCTGCTCTGGGCCAGCCCTAGCAAGTCAAAGATATCCTGTTCCAGGGGCTGGCCGGGTTTGGCCACCTGCTGGATGAGAGCTACGCTGGTCAGGATCGAGCCCAGCGGGCTGCGCAGGTCGTGGATGAGCATGTGGGTCAGGTCGTCACGCAGTTGGGTGAGGGCCTGTTCTTCGGTGACGTCGCGCAGGATGAGCAGCCAGCCGCTGATGGCGCCCGAGGTGGCGCGCACAGCCGTCAGGGTGCGCTCCACGGTGCGGGGCGGGGCGCCGAGCGCCGTGATGGTGCGGCTGGCTTGTTCGCGGCTGGTGCGCAGGCCGGCCAGATCCTGCTCCAGCTCGTGCAGCTTAAAGCCCAGGCGCGCCATCCGCTCGGGGGCGGCCGCCAGGCGGCGGCCGGCTAGGTCGCTGACAGCCAGGTTAAGGAAGTGGCCCAGCGCGCGGTTGGTGGTGAGCACGCGCGTCTCCGTATCGAGCAGCAGCACGCCCTCGGCCATGGTGTCGAGAATCGACGACATCTCCTGCACGCGCTGCGCCAGGGTGGCGTCGGAGAGCTTGTAGAGACGGGCGTTGTTGAGCGCCACGGCCAGTTGGCTGGCGATAATCACCAGCAGGTCGCGGTGCTCGTCGGTGTAGGGCTTGGCCTCGGGGTTGAAGGTCTGCAAGGCCAGCACGCCCAGCACGGCGTTGCCCGCCAGCAGGGGCACGCCCACCCACGAGAGCGAGGCGCGGCCCATTTGAGTAATACCCAGGCTGCGAATGCGCGCGGCCACGTCCCGCGGGATGAGCAGGGGCTGGCGCGTGCGCAGAATGTGTTCGGTGAGGCCCTGTCCCGCGCGGCGGCCCAAGCGTTCCACGATCTGGCCGTCTTCGACTACCAGCGGGAATGAAATCTCATCGTGGCCGGGGTCGTAGAGGGCCACGTACAGGCTGTCGGCCGGCATCACGCGCGGCAGCTGTTCGCGCAGCAACGCCAGGACGGTGTCTACTTCCAGCGAGGCGGCCAGGGCCTGGCCGGTGGCGCTGAGCGTGCTGAGGTCGGTGAGGCGCTGCTGGAGGCGTTCACTTGTCAGCGACAACCGGCGCACGGCCAGCGAGGCCAGCACCAGGGCCTCGGCGTACAAAAAGAACGGGGCAGCGCCGAGCCGGTGATAGATGAGCGGCAGCAGCGGGGTGAAGACCTGGGGCGCCACCTCGTAACCCACTACCTGGGGCAGGTCTTTGAGATAGGCGCGGACGGCTTGCGGGTTGCCGCCCAGGGCGAGGTAGAGGCCGACCAGGACATAGTTCAGCCCGGAAAACACGATGACCAAGAGGATAAAGGGCAGCAGGGTGCCGGCCGTAAAAGTGATGAGCGGCAGGCGGCCCCCGGTGGACTGGTAAACGAGCCCGGCGCCGGCCAGGCTGAGCGTGATGATGACGGCATTGGCCAGCCCCACGCTCACCAACGGCACCAGGCCGCCTGGCGCGCGGCGCGCGCCGAGGCGTTCGGCCAAGGCCCAGCGCAGGACGATATTGGCGAGTGAGCCCAGAAAGGCCATCCACGCCGCGGGGAGGGGGCCCATCACCAGCAGCCCGCCCACTACGGTCATGGGCATCAGGTTGACGCTGCCGCCGGCCAGCGGAATGCCGAACGTCATGGTAAAAATGAGCAGGCTGGTGAACAGCGCCCAGGCCAGGTAATCGGTGGTGAGGGGTGGCCGCGTCACGGTGAAATACGCCAGCGCCGTAAACAGGAGCAGGCCGGCAAGGATGGAAACGAGGTGGCGCAGGTTGCGAGTCATCAGGGCTCGAAAGGAATCTTACCCTAATGTATACGTGGTTAGAAAGCACCGCAAGCGCGTGAAATTGGGTTAGAAGCTGATGAAAACGTAAACTACCGATTGACACTGGTCTGGATACGTGTAATAATTCACTCAGCATACTCCCCGAAGCAGGGGAATTTATCCAGACCAGAACGGTCAAGCGCTATCCTTTAGAAAGGAGGAGGTGGTGTCCAATATGAGTAAGAGTGATCGTCAATGCGCCGGGGCACCCCTCCTCAGCAAGTAGTAGGATAGGAGTGCTCCGGCGCGAACAAAAGGCCGTCCCGTGAGGGGCGGTCTTTTGTTTTAACCTGTGGTATTCCGAAACAGCACCGCGGTGTGGCGCGGCCCGGTGAAACCGGGCCGCGCCGCACCGCAGGTCATTTTCACAGTGGCCTTAGCCAAAGACAACGCCCATGCCGCGGGCGGCTTGCACGGGCTCGCCTTGCGGGTTGACGCGCTTGGGCACGGCGATGGCTTCGGCGATGGGCACATTGCCCACCACCTGGCCGCGCAGGCCCACCATGCGGCCCCAGCCCCCGTCGGCCGCCAGGCGGGCGGCGGCGGCGCCAAAGCGCGTGGCCAGCCAGCGATCAAAGGCGCTGGGTGAGCCGCCGCGCTGCACGTGTCCCAGCACGGTCACGCGCGTCTCTTTGCCGGTCATCTGCTCCACCAGGGCGCCCACCTCGTGGCCCACGCCGCCCAGGCGCGCCACGTACACCGCGTCGGCCTGGCGCAGCAGGCTCTGCTGGCCGCCGATCGGCTTGGCCCCTTCCGCCACGGCCACAATGCTGAACTTGCGCCCATTGGCCTCGCGCTCTCTGATCTTGGCGCACACCACCTCCATGTCGTAAGGGATCTCGGGGATCAGGATCACATCGGCATCGCCGGCCACCCCCGCGTGCAGGGTGATAAAGCCGGCGTCGCGGCCCATCAGCTCCAGCACCATCACCCGGTGATGGCTCTCGGCCGTGGTTTGCAGCTTGTCCAGCGCCTCGGTGGCCGTCTGCAGCGCGGTGTCGAAGCCAAAGGTGACGTCGGTGCCGTCCAGGTCGTTGTCAATGGTCTTCGGAACGCCCAGGATGGGCAGGCCAAAGCGCTGGGTGAGCTCGTGGGCGATGCGCAGTGTGCCGTCGCCGCCCAGCACGATCAGGCCCTCCAGGCCCAAACGCTGGTAGCCCTCCACCACCAGGTGGGCAATGTCTTCCACCACTTCCTGGCCGTCGCGGATGACCTTGCGCGCAAAGGGGTTGCCGCGGTTGGCGGTGCCCAGGATGGTGCCGCCGCGCGCCAGCAGGCCGGCCACGTCGTTCAGCCCAAGCGGCCGGGCGCGGCCCGGCTCCACCAGGCCGTCGTAACCGTTTTGGATGCCAACCATTTCGCAGCCATAGCTCAGCGCCGCCGTCTTCACCGCGGCCCGGATCACGGCGTTGAGGCCGGGGGCGTCGCCGCCGCCGGTTAGAATGCCTAAGCGCTTGATCATTTCAGTTAGTTCTCTTCAGCCGGAATTTCGATGACCTCCAGGTCGTCAAAGTGGACTTCGACCGGCACCTCTTCGAAGCTCTGGGCGAACAGGCCCACGTCGCCCTCGCTGTAGGTGTCGTCCTGCACCGAGGCAATCTCGGTGCCGTTGACAATCAGGGTCAAGGTGCCGTCGGCGGCGCAAATGGCCTCCACCTTGTAGCTGTCGGCGTTGACGTCGATGTCTTCCGACAGAATCCACTTGTTGTCTGAGTCGGTCAGGAAGACGTCGTCCTCGCCGTCCACGCGCACGATGGCGTAGTAGGCATCCGGCCCAATGCCCATGTAGTAGAAGGCGTTCTCGTCGGTGTAGTTGCAGATAAGGCCAAAGGTCGGGTCCTGGGACTCACCTTCGTTGGTGACGGTCACGGTGGCGTGTGTGTTAGACATGCCGCCTTCGTCCGGGTTGTTCCAGATAAACCACCCGGTTTCGTAGATCTCCATCACGTACTGGTCAGCGCGGTATTCGCGCTTGGCCGTTTCGTCTTCCTGGTCGCCCCAGCCGCTGCCGGAGCTGCTGAAATCGTCCTTAAAGAGCACCTTGGGGCCGGTCGTCCCGCCCCCGCACGCCAGCGCCGCCAGGACCAACAGCGCCAGGGGAAGCATAAGTCTTCGCTGAACCATTGCTATTCTCCTCTTGAGAATTAATAACGGAAACCCACCGTGTCCAAGTGCCGCATTTTCGCATAGTCCGATTATTCTTACAAGCGGCGGAGGACGACAGACGATCCGCTACGCGCGACGGACCGTTACACAAAACTAGACGAACCACGAGGCACGAATGTGACTGGAGAGCGGAGAGGGGATGGGACAACAGCACTCGCATCAGCCCGCGACATGCTCCTGGGCCGGGGCGGCGCTGTGCGCGTCGCGGCGCGGCGCGAACACCCACACCAGCGGCAGGGTGAGGGCTATCAGCAGCACGCTGAGCTGAAAGGGCAGGGCGGGGCTGCGGGCGTAGAGCAGGCCGGCCGCGAGCGGGCCGAGCACGGTCGCGACCGTGCCGACGGTCTCGGTCAGGCCAAGGGCCAGGCCCAACTCGGCGGGCTGAACCACCCGGCTGACCTGGGAGGTGGCCATGTTGCGCGCCAGTGACCAGCCCGCGCGGAAGAAGTAGGCGGCAAACAGCCACGGTTGGCTGGTGGTGACGAGCAGCAGCACCAGCGAAAGGGCCATGAACATCTGGCCGAGCATGAAGCCGCGCCGGGGCACGCGCTGCCCCAGCAGCACGTTGAGCACGACGATGCCCAGCGAGCTGGTGGAGCCCAGCAGCCCGATCACGCCCACATCGAACCCGCGCACTTCCTGGACGAAGTTGGGCATGAACGGCAGGCCCACTTGCATGGCCAGCAGCGCCAGGCACATGAGCACCAGAAAGCCCAGGTAAGCGCGGTTCTGGAAGAGAGCGCCGTAGCGGGTCTGCCCCACGGCCGGGGCCACGCGCGGCTGGGGCGTGAGGAGGAGCACGGCCAGGGTGGAGACGACAAAGAGCGCGGTGGACACGCCGAAGACCGCGCGCAGCTCGAAGGTGCGGGCGATAAACCCGCCCAGGGCCGGTGAAACGATGGAGCCGGCCCAGAACCCAGCCGAGACCAGGGTGACCGCGCGCTGCACGCTCTGCGGGCCGCGCGCCTGCGCCACATAGGCGTTGAGCGGCGCCACCACAAAGCCGGTGAAGGTATAGCCGATGAGCGCCGGCACAAACAGGGTCAGGTCGCGGGCCAGGTACATCAACAGGCCGGCCACGATGCCCAGCACCCACCCGGCGATGAGCACGGGCTTGCGGCCAAAGCGGTCGGCCAGGAAGCCGGCGGGGATGTGGGCCAGCCCGGCGGCCACGCCGGCCGCGGCCAGCACCCGGCCGATCTGCACCGGGTCGGCGCCTAGCCCTTTCAGGGCCAGGGGCTCGATATAGATGAAAAGCCCTTCGCCCATGCCCCAAAGGAACAGGGCCAGGGCCATCAGGCGGTTATCGCGCGAAAGGGTCGCGCTCCCCGGACTGGTCACGGGGACGACGCTAGCGCCGCGGGCAGGGGGTGCGGCCCGTGTGACTGCACGAAGCGCAGGATGCGCTCAAACAGCTGCTGGCGCTCGGGGCCTTCGGTGACGATGTGCCCGCTGCGTTCCAGCCAGAGCTTGTCTTTGTCGGCGCTGCCGAGGTGGGCGTAGATGTAGTCCAGGTTGGCGGCCGGCACACCGGTGTCGCCGCGTGAATGGATGACCAGGGCGGGCGCCTGCACGCGCGGCAGTGCGTCGCTGGTGACCCGCAGCAGCGCCCGCAACTGCGCGATGGCGCGGACGGGGTAGCGGTCGTAGCTGACGTGGTGGGGGTCGGAGCCGGTCGAGGGCGGGCCCTTGGGCGTGAAGGGCACCAGGTAGCTGAGAGCGCCGGCATAGCGCGAGCGCCAATCCATGCCGTCGAGCAGCGGGCGCATGGGGGTACTCATGACAAACACCCCGGCCACCGGGTGGTGCGCGGCCAGGTACAGCGAGAGCACGCCGCCCATGGACAAACCGCCCACAAAGACCGTTTCGCACTGGTCGCGCAGCAGGTAGTAACCATCCAGCGCGCTGGCAACCCAGTCGCGCCAGTGGGAGCGGAACATATCCTCGGGCCGCGTGCCGTGGTGGGCCAGCCGCGGCCCAAAAACGGTGTAGCCGGCGGCGGCCAGCACCTCGCCCACCGGCCGCACCTCGCGCGGCGCGCCGGTGAAGCCGTGAATGAGCAGGACGCCGACGGGGCCGCCGCGGAAGAAGAAGGGCTCGGCACCGGGCAGAAGAGTAATTGGTAATTGGTAATCTGTAATTGCCAAGGCAGGGCAGTCCTCAATACACTCAATCGGAATTAGACAATTTCCAATTACTCGTTACCAATTACCGTTAGCTCCCTGGGCAACGTGCTCAAGCTCTCGCAGCCGTTCTCGGTCACCACTACATCGTCCTCGATGCGCACGCCGCCTTTGCCGGGCAGGTAGATGCCGGGCTCGACCGTGAAGGTCATGCCAGGTTCCAGGGCGGTCTCGTTGCGGCCGTGCATGGAGGGGTCTTCGTGGCCCTCCAGGCCCAGGCCGTGCCCCACGCGGTGCATAAAGAACGGACCATACCCGCCGGCGGTGATGACCTGGCGCGCGGCGGCATCCACGTCGGACGCCAGGCTTCCGGGCCGGCTGGCGGCGCGGCCGGCCTCGTTGGCCTTGAGCACCAGGTCGTAGATGGTCTTCAGCTCGGGATCGATCTCGCCGATGGCATACGTGCGCGTAAGGTCGGCCATATAGCCGTTGTGCGAGGCGCCCCAGTCGAGCGTCAGCAGGTCGCCGGCCTCCAGCGCCCGATCGGTCACCATGGCGTGCGGCAGGGCCGAGTTGGGCCCGGAGGCCACGATGGGCGCGAAAGGCATCTCGGCCTCCGAGCCGGCGCGCAGGGCCTGCACCACCAGCTCGGCGGCGATCTGGCGCTCGGTTTGGCCCACGCGGATGGTGGGCAGGGTGGCCAGCAGCGCCTGCTCGGCAATCTGCACGGCCCGGCGCATGCGGCTCAGCTCCAACGCGTCCTTGGTCATACGCAGCCCGGCGAAGAGGTCCTCGGCCGAGTCCACGCGCGGGTTTAAGAAGGCATCTTCGATCAGCCGCAGCTCCATCACCCGCATGCGCACGGCCTCCACGCCCAGGCGCGGCTGGCTCAGGCGCAGGGCCTGGGCCGCCTCGCGGAAGGCCGCCAGCGGGCCGCCCGCGTCGGTGTAATAATAGCCGCGCACGGGATAGGGCGCCCCGCTGACCACCTTGGACTCTTCCAAATTGCCGGCCACGATCACCGGGTCGCCCTGGACGGGGAAGAAGCCCACGGTGGGCCGCTCGCTGAGGTGGAACGAGAGGCCGGTGAGATAGAACAGGTTGGGGCCGGCAATGGCGGCCACGCAGTCCAGGTTGGCCTGGGCCAGGGCGGCGCGCAGGCGCTGCAAACGGGCGAGGTGCATGCGCAATCTCCTTTGGGCCGCATTATAGCGCCTTAGCGTGACCAAGCTAGGCGTCGCAATGAACGCGGGCGGTGGACGCGGCTTTCACGCGCGTACACCGCCCGCCTGCCTCTTTTGAAAAAGATGTGCCTAATTTACTAGCATGCGCAACTTTACGTGGCCGCGAGCGTAGCATATAATCAGTCAATAGATTAGCTGTTCAGAGGAGGTTCCACATGAGCAAGGTAACAGGCTTTTTGGCCGGCATCATGAGCGGCGCAATCGTGGGGTCGGTGGCGGCGCTGCTCCTGGCGCCCATGTCGGGCCGCGAGCTCCAGTCGCGCGCGCGCGAGGAGTTTGACGATCTGCTGGAAGATGCCAGGTCGGCGGCCGAGACCAAGCGCGTTCAGCTCGAAGCGCAGCTCGAGGCGCTCAAGGCGCCCAAGCCCAAGGAAGTGGAATAGGCGCACTAACGCCGGCCGTTGTGTAGCAAGAGACTCCCGCGAAAGCGGGAGTTTTGCTTAAAGGCGACGACCGCTGCGCGCGACGGACGACAGCCGTTAAGCATGTAGTGGCGACGTCAGTCGAACCCGTCTGCGGCACCATCCGCCGGCGAAAAAACTCGCTCCTCAGACCTGCGTGGGAGCGGATTGCATCCGCGATAACCACCTTTGCCCTGCAACCTTGCTCGAATGGAAGTGTCCTCAG
>CAYUYN010000065.1:0-15092 GCA_964449185.1 uncultured Anaerolineales bacterium
GGTGATGGCCACCACAATGAGGACCGTTATTCCGATGACGAACAGAATCCCTAAGATCACAAACGGCACCATCGTCCAGCACATCCAACAGTTACCCACCTCGTCACCTCGCTAGCGTGCCCACTGCGTTGCATTTGGCACGGGGTCGCGCACCCCTCTCCAGTTAAGGTGGCGTGGGCGTGGGCGCAAAGTCGGTCAAGGTCTGCTCCCACTGCCAACGCCTGTTTTCCTCGGTCCAAAGACTCTTGAAGTACGCCATCACGGCCCGAACGTCGGCGTCACCAAGTTTGTCACCCCAGGCCGGCATGCGGAGCGGCGAACCGGGCCGGAGGGGATCGTTCATCCCGCTGTAAATCGTCTCATATAACACCCGGTCGGAATGATGCCAGGTGTGGCCCTGGTCGTTGTGGGGCGGGGGCGGGTAGAGCCCATCCGGTCCGGGCGTGGCCCAGTTTGCCGCGCCTTCGGCCGCCGCGCCATGACACGCGGCGCAATTCGCCGCGTATACTCCCCGGCCGGTTTCCACCTGCGCCGCGTCGAGCGTCGGCAGGGGCGGCAGAGGCGTGGTGCGGGGCGGCGAGCCTTGCGCCGTGCACGCCGTGGCGAGAACGGCCAGGATGAAGACCAGCCGCCATTTCCCTGGCCCCAAGACAGCCCTCACGAACCGATCTCCTCAGCGCTCCAGGTGGTCCCACTATCTTCACTGCGCAGTAAGCGCCCGTCGGCCAACAGCGCCAACAGCACCGCCGGATTGTGAGGATCCAGCGTCAACCCCACTGGCTTCGAACTCGCTTCGAGGCGCATCGTTGTCCAGGTCAGTCCTCCATCGGTCGAGCGGAAGAGGCCCTTCGGGCTGGCGAGATAAACGTTCTGCGGGGTGATTGGATCAATGCTCAAGGCCACGACCTGTGTTGAAGGCACGTCACGCGTGCCGACCGCACGCCAGCCTCAAAAGCAATCCATGCTGAGAAACGCCCCGCTGGGTGTGGCGGCGTACAACCACCCGGTGTTCATGCTGCCCGGCAGCGTGGAGTGCGCCAGGGCTTGTACGGCCGTATCGGGCGGCCCCGGATCCGGCATGCGATTCCAATGCGCGCCCCCGTCCTCCGTGCGATACATGCCATCGTCTTTGAGCCAGGCGTACAGGGTCTCGCGGCGGAGCGAGTGCATGGCCAGGGCACCGACGTCGGTGGTAGTCAGGCCGCTGTTCACTTCGCGCCAACTGTCTCCGCCATCCGTGGACTTCAACACGCCGACGCCGATGCCGCTCACGTAGAGCATTTCTGGGTCATCCGGGTTGAGCACCACCGCCGTCAGCCCGGATCGCGCTGGGGTCCGAATGGCTTGCCAGACGCGGGCGTCGCCGGCAAGGCGGAACAGTCCCGCCGCATCCGTTTTGAGCAAGGTCCCATCTGCCGGGTTGAAGGCCAGACTCGTCACCGTTGCGGGGTCCGCCGGACTCGGGGGCGTTGCTTGGCCCGAACAGGCGGAGAGCACCAGCACGAACACCAGAAACAAGGCAAGCGCGTTATGTTTCTTTGGTAAAGTCATTGATCTCACTTCGTAGCAGCCCTCAGCATATTCATGGAATAGCCGTCGCCGGGATGATCGTCGGCGCTTTCGACAACCAGGTCGAGCAGGATGGTCGTGGTGAGCGCCGTCGCTTCACGGCCATCCAAATTCGCCAGGAATACTTACCGGCACTGAGCAAGGAGCCATGGTGCGGAGGTCGTAGAGCGGCAGGCGGTGGGCAAGTGCCTTCGGAGAGCTGAAAAAGCGATTCCGCAGCCGGTCGAACACACCCCTTGTCCGCCGCTTACGCGTCAAGAGCAGCCAGCTCAGATTTTATATACTACTACATTGTAGTAGATGAAAGACGCAGGGTCAAGTCGAGGTCTCGATGACAGCGCCCAGCGGCCGGGGCCGGGGCGGAAAAACAGGTGCAGACGAGCGGCTGTCTACAGCACCAGCATGCATCCCAGCATGAGAATGGCGCTGCTGGTGATCAGACTGTGAGCGGGGAGTTGCAAGACAACGGGACAATCTCCCAGTAATTCCGCAATACGCACCTGCGTCGCACTGATTCCCGCGATTCCAGCTGGAAGTATATGCGGGGCGAGTGGGTGCGTGAGGATCTTATGCAATGCGCCTGCTAAAGGTGGCCGTCCCACAGACTGGACGGCGTGCCGATCCGCTGCCAGCTCGGTCGCGGTGAGAAAGAGATGACGAAGCTCTGCCGCGACGGGCAGGAAAAACAACATCGCGGCCAGCATCTCGGCCAGCAGACCACGGAGTGGGTCGTAGCGGCGGCGATGATGATCCTCGTGAAGCAGCACCGCTTTGAGCTCCGGGTCGGAGAGGATGGCACTCAGGCCAGTGGTCAGGCAGATCCGAGGGCGTAACAGGCCAACGCAAAAAGCCAGGGGAACTTCCGTCGCCAGTACGACCACATGCTGAGATAAGCTCAGGTCGTCGAAGAGTTTCGCCAAGCGAGCTGGCGGCTCAGCGACCGCGGACTTTTTGAGGCGAGAAACGAAACCGGACGTCTTCCATAACCGGCGCACCAAGACACTGGACCCGATCAGCACACTCACGCCAACTGCGCCGCGTGACAAAGCCATAAAGGCCGGCACCCACAGACCCCCCAATGTGGTGGCGTCAAAGCAGCACATCGCCCAGAAGCTCACCAGGCTGCCTGTCACCCATCGAGAGGCTGACATGCCAGCGCAGGCGACCACAAAGCCAAATATCGCCAGCAGGACCCAATCGCGCCGCTCACTTTTCATTGTTCGCCACTTGGGCCAAGCGAGCTAATTCAGCCAGACGCGCGAGCTGGTCCGGGTGTGTTTCCGACAGTTCTTTCACGAATTGGCTGAGCGCGACTTCTCCGCCAAAATCGCCAATCAGCGAGTGCACGACATTTCCAGCGAATTGGCGCTCCAGTTCCGCTCGTGTTTGGGCTGCGCGATACACATAGGTTTTGCCCCGTTTCTCGGCCACGAGCAATCCTTTTTTCGCTAGCCGAGCCATGACGGTCATCACCGTGGTATAGGCCAATGGTCGTTCCCTCTTAAGCGCGCCAAGCATCTCCCGGACGGTCATCGTTTCGCGTCGCCAGGCCACGTGCATGATGGCCAACTCGAGCTCCCCGAGCAGCTTTTCAATCCCTGGGCCGGGACGCTGGAAAATTTTGGCATACGGCTTAGCTGGCATCGATCTCTCCCTAATCTACTACGGAATTGTAGTGCTCCGGGTCAGCGCTGTCAAATGCAGGCTGAGGCAACGCAAGATTCGTTGCCGGACGGCGACGGCACTTGCACTGCTGAATAAGTCAGATCAGAGATTGATCCGCGTCTGCATCGCCCTCCGCGCCAGCAGGTGATTCACCAGGCGCTTGCCCAAGCCAATAATCGTCAGCACCGTTGGGCGCGCAAGGGCTGCCCGACTTGGGCCGCAATCGTCGCCGGCTCAAACTTGAACTCGGAGGCCTCCAGCCTGATAGCCTGCGCGATGGGCGTCCCACCGCCGCACGCGGATAGCAGCGCAGCCCCGAGCAGAGCCGCTGTCAAGAGAAACCAGAAAGAGTGGCGAGGCATGCGTGTCAGTCCGCTGAGGATGTTTCAGATGAGCCAGTACAACAGCACTTCGTTGATCCCGATAAGCACAAACACGACGCCCACTAAACGCTGCGCCCACACATCCACTCGTTTCGCGCCACGGACAAGGGCACGCATGTTCTCGCTCCCGGTGGCAATCAGTCCGGCAAAGAATAACAGGGGCAGCGTGGTGCCCAGAGCAAAGACGCCCGGAAAGGCTAATCCGCCCGGTGACGCCAGCGCCAGCGGGATCGTCAGCCCGAAGAACAGCCAGAAAAGTGTTGGGCAGAACGTAAATGCGAAGGCCACGCCCATCAGAAAGGCCGGCCCGACGCCCGCCTGCCGGCCGATCAGCGCTTGCAGGCGCTCTGATGCGCGCGCGCCCAGCGAGAAACGCGCCGGGATGACGCCCAGCAGAAACAGGCCAACCAGGATGAGCAGCGGGCCAAGCAGCTTGCGGGTGACGACGACCACGGGGATGGCCAAGCGGCTGAGCTCATTGATCTGCAGACCGAGCAGGACGATGGCGCCGCCGACCAGCAGGTACACCGTGGCTTTGCCAGCCAGGTAGGCCAACATTTGCGCCCACACCGCCCCGCCGGAACGCGGCTGGGCGGCTCGGCGGACGATGAAACTCAACGCGGCCACCCCCGTGCTCAACTGGCAAGGGGCAAACGCGCCGATGAGACCGAACAGTAATACAGAAACGAAGGGGATATTCACTTGATCCGCGAGGTTGCTCAGAGGATTCGTCACAACTCGCGCCAAGCTGCTCAGCCAGTAATAATATTGCTCGAACACGGCCGCCTCCATTACCTGAGCAAAGCATCGGCCTCGGCGGTCATGGCCGCCTCGCTCATCGCCCCGACGACGACATTCGCAACCCGGCCTTCTCGGTCAACGAGCACAAAGGTCGGGATGCTGCCGACGCGGTACAGCGCCGCGATCTCACCGGTACGCCGAGCAGGGCCAACCCTTTCTCTATGATACGCGAGCCAGAAGTCCTGGAGACGCGGCGCTTCGGCGCGGCAAGAAGGACACCAGGAGGCGAAAAAATCCAGGATGACGGGTTGGCCCCGCAGGCTGGAAAGCGTCACCGTTTCGCCCGTGTCGGAGAGGGTCAGGCTGAAGTCCGGGGCCGGCGAGCCAATCAAGCCATGCTTGGGCCTGTCCCCGGCCAGCGGCGGCCCGCTCACCGCCATGATTCGCCATACCGCCCCACTCACCACGACGGCGGCAAGGCCAACGACGACATAGACGAATACCGAGAGCTGGCGCATGGTGGGTGTCGGGCGACGCGGCATTTCACTCGCAGGTCCCCTAGATCCCGGCGTAAACACGCCAGGCGCGCGCTTGTCAGCTGCGCGGCCGATCAATCTTCACGGCTGGCGCCTGGGTCCGACCATCAGCGGCGCTCGGGCCACTGACGCGAGCCAGGGCTTCCTTCTTGGTTTCCAACGCCGTGATTTTTTCCGCCTCGACTATTTCCTGCTCCAGCAGCCGCCGCTGTTCGCGCAGCGCCTTCAGGCGCTCGGCCTCCGACGTGTGGCCGGGCATCGAGTGGCCCTGCTGGCCGGCCATGTTGCGGTTCATCATCCACATCATGACTCCCATACCAATGGGACAAGCCAGTACGGCGGCGACGAGTATAAGCGTAGAGGGGTCCATGTTGGTTTCTCCTTATGTGTTTAGCGTCTTTTTCAGGATTGCTTGCGTTCCAGCCACCACATCAGCCCGGCCGCCAGCGGGCAGCCCAGCACCAGGGCGAAGAGCACAATCGTTGCAAGCGTGACGTTCGCCAGGGCCAACAACCCGTAGAGTCCGGTTCCGGTCAGCACCACACAGGCGACCACTGCCCCACTCGCGTCTGAAGTCCGATCGCGTATCAATCACTTTAATGCTCCTTTCACTTTCCGCGTCGCTTGTCGAGCCCGCCGAGCTTGTCGATATTGCGATCCAGCACAGCCTTAGCATTCTGTAAGCGCGCCAGGCGCTCGGCGGGCGTTTCAGCGTCCGGTTCAGCTTTCTCGGATACCGTTGTTTTGTGCGCTTCTCGGCGCTGGCGAGCCCGCGCCGAGGGCTGGGGCGGCAGCCGATCCCTTTTCTTGCCGGGCCCGGCGCTGGGCCCGAGCGTTTCGATCACCGGGTTGATGAGCAGGATAACGGACACAATCCAAAACATGTGGTGGACGAACAAGAAGAAGCGCGCCACTTCAAACCAGTAACCCAGCAGCAACATAGCCGGGATACCGATGAGGACCGGCATCCACACTTTGACAGCTCTGCGCCAATCCGTGAGCATCGGGCGCGCCTCAGTGTGCTTCCAGTTCGGCCAATTCGCGCTCCAGCGCCTCGCGCCGCGCTCGCAGGCTAGCGACCCGCTCTGCCGGAGCTTCTGCGCCCGGCAGGCAGCAATTCGCCAGCGGGATCGAATGGCTCGCGACGTCCGTTGAATTCTGATGCGAACCGAG
This sequence comes from uncultured Anaerolineales bacterium, assembly GCA_964449185.1. Classification (GTDB taxonomy): domain Bacteria; phylum Chloroflexota; class Anaerolineae; order Anaerolineales; family UBA6663; genus CAYUYN01. The sequence goes on from CAYUYN010000065.1 coordinate 6,068, forward strand.
CCGCCGCCTCATCGTCCAGCCCATGCTGATCGGGCAAGCCAACATCGCCAGCGCGATCAGGCCGAGGCCTAGCGGCCCGCCGAGCCAGGTGCCAAAGGCTGCGCCGCCGAGGGTCAGGCCAATCCCAACCACGGCTGCGACCGCGATGCCCGGCAGGCAACAGAGCGCGATCGGCATCCACTTGCGTAATTTGGCTTGCATCGCCGATCCTCCTTCAAGTCGCTTCGGAACAGTAAAGCCCGGTCAGTAAATCACCTGGGCATTGAGCCCGCGTTGCCCAATGAGCTACGGAACCGACGCCGCCGCCGCGCGTTGGACGCCACCGAGAGACTCTCCGATGGACAGTGCTTATCCGTCTGAGCCACGCCTGGCCGCCGGCAAGCGCCGGTCGATCGCGCTCGCCGGGCGGCACATCCAACAGTTTGCCACCTGCCGCCGCCAGACCCACCACGCGATGAGCTTGGTCGCGGGACACCACGCGGCGATAACCAGCGTCAAGTAATAAACGGGGTTTGTAAAGCTCATCCCACCCCACTGCAGCCAGGCACCGGCCGTGGCAGCCAGCGCCACGACCGCTCCGGGAATTGAACAGGCCAGCAGCGACAGTTTGAGCGTCTGGGGAAACATGAGCCACGCTTCCTTGTGAACAGTAGTTACTACTTTACTGTAGTATATACGATAGAAGTGTAGTAGGTCGGGCAAGATTTGTCAAGCGGGGCGTCTAACCTGTCAACCCAAAGTAGAAATGTCCCCCTGTTGTCCAAAGTAGAAATGTCCCCTGGGGGTGGTCGAAACCCAGCTGCGCGACCTGCTGCGCGCCATCGGCGCCGAAGCCTTGAGCCGCTATCTGAGTACCGTGCCGGAAGTGCCGCCGCCGCAGCTGCCGTGCGCCTGTGGCGGCAAGCTGACCTACCAGCGCGAACGGGAGGCGGTGGTGATCAGCGTCTTTGGGCGCGTGCGCTACCGGCGGGCGTATTACGCCGGGTGTGCCTGCGGGCAGGGCCAGGCGCCGCGCGATGAACAGTTGGGCATTCAACCCGGCGCCGTCAGTCCAGGGCTGGCGAACTTGCTGGCGCTGGGCGGCATTGAGATGGCGTTTGAACAGTCGGTGACCTGGCTGGAAGCGTTTTTGGGCTTTCGGGTGTCGGAGAACACCATCCGCCAGGAAACCGAACGGATGGGGCAGTGTCAGGCGGAGCAGGACGCAGAGTGGGCGCGCCAGGGCCAAGACGAAGACTGCTTGCAGGCCCAATTGCGCCAGGCCCAGCCAGTGCCCGACCGGCTGTACGGCTCGATCGACGCCGCCAAGGTGCGCATGGAACTCCGCACCCAGGCCGCCGAAGGCGAAAAATGGTGGGATTTGAAGCTGGGGTGCTGGTACGAAGCCGAGGCCGTGCGGCCGGCCGAGCACTCGGCGCGCCAACGGGAGAAGGCCGCCCGGGATCAGCCCGTGTTCCGGGCCACGGGCCAACGTTACTATTGCGCCATCGACGAAGCGGACCGCTTTGGCCAGTTGCTGTGGGGCACCGGCTGTCAGGTGGGCGCGGAGCGGGCACGCGAGTTGGTCTTTGTGTGTGATGGGGCCGCCGGGATTTGGAATTTGATCGATCACTATTACCCCCAGGCGGTGCAGATTGTGGATGGGTATCATGCCGCCGATTACCTGAAACGCGTGGCGGAGGCCGCCTGGCCCGACCCGCCCCAACGCCGCGCTTGGCTGGAAGCCGCCACCGCTGAACTGTGGGACGGGCAGGTCGAGACCGTCAGCCAGGCCTGTGCCGCGCTGGCCCCGCGCTGCGCCGAAGCGCGGACCGCCGTGGGCTACTTCACGACCCATGCCCACCGGATACGCTATGCTCAGTTCCGTGCGCAGGGGTATCTCATCGGCAGCGGCACCATCGAGAGTGGCTGCAAACAGATTGTCACCCAACGCCTCAAGCGCGCGGGTGCCCAGTGGACCGTGCCCGGCGCCGTTTACACCGCCAAGGCCCGCGCCGCCTGGCTCAGCGGCCAGTGGGAGCCGCTGCGCACGCGCTGCTATGCGCAGCTTCCCTTGGCCGCCTGACAACCTTTGCGCGCACACCCCGCCACAACGGAACCCCCAGTGCCCATATTCTCGCGTATAATCCTTTTCCTATATCACTGTTGGGAGCCACGATCGCATGAGCAAGAAAGTTTCCGCGGCGGCGCCTGCCCGCGCCGCCCAGTCCAAAACGTCCGGGCAGCAGGTGCGCCGGACCTTTCTCGAGTTTTTCCGCGGCAAGGGCCACACCATTGTGCCGTCCACGTCGCTCGTCCCGGGCAATGACCCCACGCTGCTGTTCACCAACTCGGGCATGGTGCAGTTCAAGGAAGTGTTCCTGGGCACCGACACGCGCCCGTACACGCGCGTGGCCGATGCGCAGAAGAGCATGCGCGTGGCCGGCAAGCACAATGACCTGGAAGACGTCGGGCGTGACAACACCCACCACACGTTTTTCGAGATGCTGGGCAACTGGTCCTTTGGGGACTATTACAAGCGCGAGGCCATCGGCTGGGCCTGGGAGCTGCTCACCGGCGTGTGGGGCCTGCCCAAGGAACGGCTGTGGACCACCTGCCTTGAAGACGAGCGCGGCGTGGTCCCGCGCGATGACGAGTCGGCGGGGCATTGGCGTGAGCAGCCGGGCATCGACCCGAGCCACGTACTGTTCTTTGGCCGCCACGACAATTTTTGGGAGATGGCCGAGATCGGCCCGTGCGGGCCGGACAGCGAAATCCATTACGACCGCGGTCCCGAGTACTGCAACAAGCAGGACATTCCTGGCCATGTTTGCCGCGTCAACGGCGACTGCCCGCGCTTCCTGGAGCTGTGGAACCTGGTCTTCATTCAGTACAACCGCACCGGCCCGAACGCGGCCGACCTGACGCCCTTGCCCAAGAAGCACGTCGACACGGGCATGGGTCTGGAGCGCATCGTCTCGGTGCTCCAGGACGTCGACTCCAACTACAAGACCGACCTCTTCACGCCCATCCTGGCCACCATCCAGGCCATGTCCGGCCACACCGACGAGCAGCGCGAGGCCAATCTCACGCCCTACCGCGTCATCGCCGATCACGGTCGGGGCGCGGCCTTTCTCATCGCCGACGGCGTGGTGCCGGGCAATACCGGCCGCAACTACGTCTGCCGCATGATCATCCGCCGCGCCGCGCGCTTCGGGAGCCAGCTCGGCTTTAGCGAGCCCTTCCTGGCGCGCGTGGCCGAGACCGTCATCGAGCAGTACGGCGCCGACTACCCCGAACTGGCGCGCCACCGTGAGGCCATCCTGCGCACCCTGACTCAAGAAGAGCAGCGCTTCCAGCGCACGGTGGACGTGGGCGTGGCCAACCTGAGCGCCCTGCTCAGCGACCTGGCCGAGCATGGCGAACAGACCCTCTCCGGCGAAGAAGCCTTCAACCTGTACGCCACCTTTGGCCTGCCGCTGGAGATCACGCGCGACATTGCCCGGGAACGCGGGCTGAGTGTGGACGAAGCGGGTTTTGTGGCGGCGCGCGAGGCGCACGCCGAAGCCTCTCGCGCCGACGCGGGTTTCGCGGGCGTGCTGGGCGGCGAGGACGTGGCCGTCTACCGCAGCCTGCTGGAAGACCTGCAGGCGCGCGGCCAGCTTGGCCCCGACGGCGTGGAATACGATCCCTACAACCAGCTCGAGCTGGAAGAGCCGGTGCTGGCCCTGCTCAAGGACGGCCAGCGCGTGACGAGCGCCCGCGTGGGCGACAAGGTGGAGGTCGTCCTGCCGCAAACGTGCTTTTACCTTGCGTCCGGCGGCCAGGTGGCCGACACCGGCGCCATCGCGGTCTTCCGGCCGAACAGTGACGAAGTGGTGTGGGAGATCCAGGTCGAAGACATGCGCCGGCCCCTGGCCGGGATGGTGGTGCATGTGGGCCGCGTGACCCGTGGCACGCCCAAGGAGGGCGATGTGGCTGTTGGCGCGGTCGAGGCCGACCGGCGCTGGGACATCATGCGCAACCACACCGCCACCCACCTGCTCCAGTCCGAACTGCGCTACGTGCTGGGCGATCAGGTCCGCCAGGCCGGCTCGCTGGTGGCGCCCGACCGGCTGCGGTTTGACTTCACCCACCAGGGTATGCTCACGCAGGAACAGCTCACCAAGGTCGCGCGCTCGGTCAATGACGCCGTGCTGGCGAACTACCCGCTGCACATCGAATACATGGAACGCCAGGCCGCCATCGACGCCGGGGCCATGGCCCTCTTCGGCGAAAAGTACGGCGCCACGGTGCGCACCGTGCGCGTCGGCGAGCCCGAGCCTTTCAGCTTTGAGCTGTGCGGCGGCACGCACGTGGTGGAGACGGCCGACATCGGCCCGTTCGTCGTCGTCAGCGAAGAGGCGGCCGCCGCCGGCATCCGCCGCATCGAGGCCGTCACCGGCCGCGCCGCGCTGGAGCTTATCCAGCAGCGGTTGGGCGTGCTGGACAACGTGGCCACTTATCTCAAGGCCAGCCCGGCCGAGGTGGACCGGCGCGTGCTGAGCCTGCTGGACGAGAACCAGGCCGCGCATAAGGAAATCGCCCGGCTGCGCCGCGAGCTGGCCCAGCGCGAGGTGGAGACCCTGCTGACCAAGGTGGAACATGTGCAGGGCGTACCCATGCTGGCCGGGTCGGTGAAGAACGTGGATGCCGACACCCTGCGCCAGATGACCGATTGGTTTCGCGCGCGGGTGCCCTCGGGCGTGGTGGTACTGGGCTCGGTGTTTGAGAACCGGCCGCATTTCGTCGCGTCCGTCACCGAAGACCTGCTCCTGCGCGGGCTGGATGCAGGCAAGATCGTCAAGGCGGTCGCCAAGGTGGTTGGCGGCGGCGGCGGCGGCAAGCCCACCCTGGCCCAGGCCGGCGGCAAGGACCCGTCCCGGCTCAACGAGGCCCTGGCCGAGGTCAAGCCGCTGCTGGAGAGCGCGCTGGCCAATGCCTGACGCCCTTGAAAGAGCAGATTCTTCACCTCGACCCCCACGACGACTTTATCTCCGCCCGCGATAAGATGGGCTGGGCGCAGACGGCGCGCGTCCTGCTGGTGTGGCCGGCCAGCGGGCGCGTGCTGGCCCGCCGCCTGGACCTGCTGCTGCTGTTCCGCCATGCCAATCGCCTGGGCGCCCACCTGGCGCTGATCACCACCGACCCGGTAGTGTGCGACCACGCGCGCGAGCTGGGGCTGCCCACCTTCCCCAGTGTAGACGCCAGCCGCCAGACCGTCTGGCGCAGCCGCACCAACCGCCTGGTGCCCACGCGCCGCAAGCCGCGCCCCGCGCCCGACAGTTTGCGCCGGTCCCCGTCGCGCTTCCGACTGCCGCCCTTGCCCGCCTGGGCCAAGTGGGCCGTGCGCAGCGTGGTCTTTGCAGTGGGCCTGGCCGGACTATTGAGCCTGGCCTACGCGCTGGTGCCGGCCGCCTCCATCACGCTCACGCCCAAAGCCCGCCGCCTGCAAACCACGATCGAGATCACCGCCGACCCGGTGGTGCAGACGGTGGAGGGCAGCCTGATCCCGGCCCGCTCGGTGCGCGTGGAGGTGGAGGCCGATGGCCGCACGGCCACCACCGGTCTGCGCGATGTGCCCAGCGTCGCCGCGCGCGGCACCGTGATTTTTACCAGCCTGGACGGCACGACCACCACCATTCCGCCGGGCACGGGCGTCCGCACCACCAGCGGCAGCCCCGTGCGCTTCCGCACCACGCGCGCGGTGACGGTCGACCCGCGCATTGGCGCCACGGTGGCGGTGGATGTGGTGGCCGTGGAGCTGGGGCCGCGCGGCAACATCCGCGGCGGGATCATCAACGCCATCGACGGCCCGCTGGGCCTGCAGTTCGCCGTCACGAACCCCGAGCCCATGCGCGGCGGCGACAGCGCGCCGCAGGCCTCGGTGACGGCGGCCGACCGCGAGCGTCTGCGCGCCGAGCTGTTGACCCAACTGGAGGCCGAAGGCCTGGCCGCCATCGAGAGCCAGCTCGTGCCGGGCGAGTTTTTGGCCGGCGCCTCGGTGACGGTGGAAGAGACCGTGGCTGAGACCTACAACCTGGCCGTGGGCGAGCGCGCCGACACGGTGGAGCTCACCCTGCGCATTGCCATCACCGGGCTGGCATTCAAGGAGGCCGACGCGCGCCAGGTGACCCAGACCGCCCTGGCCGAGCAGTTGGACACCAACGAAGCGCTGCAGAACGGCGCCGAGCGCTACCAGCGCGGTCCCGAAAGCGTGCTGGAAGGCAGCGGCGCCGTGAGCTTTAGCGTGACCGCCGAGGGCTGGGCCGTGCCGGTGGTGGACCGCGAGAGCGTGCGCCAGGCGGTCAAGGGCCGCACCATCCCCGAGGCACAGTTTGGGCTGGCGAGCGTGGTACCGCTCAGCCGCACGCCGCAGATTGAGCTGTGGCCGCTGTGGGTGGAACGCCTGCCGTGGATGCCCTTCCGCATTGAGGTAGTCGTGCGCGCCAGCGAGGCAGGCTAAGCCGCCGATGCGCGTCCTGGCTGTGGATCCCGGCGAGAAGTACATTGGCGTGGCCATCTCCGATCCGGGCGCGCTGCTGGCGCGCCCGCTGACCACGCTGCGGCACACGGCGCGGGCCAAGGATGCCGCCCAGATTGCGGGGCTGGCCGAGGAGCACGAGGCCGGCCTGATCCTGGTGGGTTACCCGCTGGACAGCGACGGCCGGCCCGGCCCGCAGGCGCGCCACGCCGAGCACGTAGCCGAGGCCATCCGCGCCGAGACGGCCGTGCCGGTGGTGCTGCACGACGAAAGCTTTTCGAGCCTGGAAGCCGCACAGGCCTTGCGCGCCGCGGGCAAGAACCGCCGCGCACGCCAGGAACAAATCCACGCGGCCGCGGCCGCGGCGATCCTACAAGGGTATCTTGATGCGCATTCGGGAGAAGCGGCGGCAGGCTAACCGCGCCGCCCGCTTTTTTTTCCTCATCCTTTGCCTGGCCGCGCTGGTCGTGGCCGGCGTGTTGGCGTTATCCTCCCTGGGCACGCGCGAGTTCAATGGCCTGGGCGCCGGCGCGCCGGACTTGAACCCGGCCGAGCGCGCCATGCTGGTGGCCTACCTGGCCACGCGCTCCGGCGACATCGCGCGGCCGGCCGGCAGCGACCCGACCCCGGTGGACTTTTCGGTAGCGCCGGGCGAGTCGGCCGGCACGGTGGCGCAGCGGCTGGCCGAGCAGGGTCTGGTCTCGGACGCCCAACTGCTGACCTATTACCTGCGCTACCTCGGCCTCGACAGCCAGGTGGAGGCCGGTGACTTCATCCTGCGCCAGACGATGACCATGCCCGAGGTGGCGCGCGCGCTGACCGACGCCCTGGCGCGTGAGGTGGTGGTGCGGGTGACCGAAGGCTGGCGCCTGGAACAGATTGCCGAGGCGCTGGCCCTGCACCCGGCCCTGGCCGACCGCTCAGACGAGTTACTGCTGCTGGCCGGGCCGAACAGCCCGCGCCCCAGCTCGTTTGACTTCTTGAGCGACTTGGGACCCGGCGCCTCGCTCGAAGGCTACCTATTCCCGGACACCTATTTGCTGCGGCCAGACGCTTCGGCCAGCGACATCCTCAACAAGCTGCTGGCCAACTTTGAGGCGCGCCTGCCGGCCGACTATCGCGGCCAGGTGGCCGCGCGCGGCCTGACCCTGCACGAGGCGCTGACGGTGGCCTCGCTCATCGAGCGCGAGGCGGTGGTGGGCGACGAGCGGCCCCTGATTGCGTCCGTCATCTACAACCGGCTGGCCGTGGGCCAACTCCTGGAGATCGATGCCGCCGTGCAGTATGCCTTGGGCCAGCCCGGCGACTGGTGGCCGCGCCTGGGCGGGCTGGACCTGCGCACTATCGTCAGCCCCTACAACACTTACGCCGTCCCCGGCTTGCCGCCCGGCCCCATCGCCAACCCGGGCCTGGAGTCGATCCTGGCCGCCGCCAACCCCGCCGACAGCACCTACTTTTACTATCGCGCCTTGTGCGACGGCAGCGGCCGCCACGCCTTTGCCGTGACGTATGAAGAGCACCTGGCGAATGCGTGCTAAGCAGGGCGCAGGGCACAGGGGCTCAGGGCACAGGGGCTCAAGGCTCAGGGTTTTCTTGTGCCTTGTGCCCTGTGCCCTGGTCCTTGCGGCCTGCCTTCCAACCACGCGTCCCGTCATCAAGATCGGTCTCGTCGCGCCCTTCGAGGGCCGCTATCGCGACGTGGGCTATGAGGTCATTTACGCCGTGCGGCTAGCCGTGCGCGAGGCCAATGCGCGCGGGGGCGTGACCGGGCACACGGTCGAGCTGATGGCGCTGGATGACAGCGGCGATGCAGACATGGCGCTGGAGCAGGCCCGCAAGCTGAGCACCGACCCACTGGTGGTGGGTGTCATCGGCCACTGGCTGGATGAGACCACGACGGCCGCGGCAGCGGCGTATGCGCAGGCGGGGCTGCCCATGCTGGCCGCGACGGACGCGCCGCTCCCAGACGGCGTCTTCCGTCTATGGCCGAACGAGGCGGCTGAGGCGGCTGCACTGGGGGCCGATGTGCAGCGCTGCCCAAGCCCGTGCGGCTGGCTGGAAGGCGCGCAATGGCTAGAGACCGTGCGCGCGACGGACCCCGACCCGCCCGTGGCCGGCCCGGCATTATGGGCGTACCCGCAGTTTGTGACGCTGGCCGGTGATCTCGCGGAGGGTGCTTACGTCGTCTTGCCGGTCCCCCTGCCCGCTCAAGCGAGCGATCCGACCTTCGCCGAGCGCTACCGCGCGATTTCGAACGGCGTGGCGCCAAGGTCGAATGCGGTGCTGGCGTATGACGCGGCCAATGTTTTGTTTGCGGCCATCGAGGCCGCTGTTGAAACGTCAGGAACGCCCACGCGGGAGGGCCTCGCGGCGGCTCTCGGCACGGTGAAATACGAGGGACTGAGTGGGCCGATCGGCTTCGATGAAAGCGGTGAATGGGCTGGGGCCCAGGCGTGGGTGTACCAGTGGCGCGGCGGGGTGCTGCAAGGGCCGTAGGCACAGGTTGCGCGTACGGCGCCCACA
>CAYUYN010000066.1:0-14677 GCA_964449185.1 uncultured Anaerolineales bacterium
ACTTCCAGCAGCAACAGGCTGCCGGGGCTGGCGGCCACCGCGGGGCCATAGGGTGTGGCCACTACCGCGCCGGGCTCGCCCAGGTGCCGGTCCAGCACGGCTGCGCGCAGGATCTTCAGCGGGCGCGGCTGGCCCTGTCCGTCCGGCGCGGGCCAGAGGGCAAAGGCGCCCGGCCAGGGATTGCAGGCGCGCACACGCCGTTCGAGTTCGGCGGCCGGGCGGGTGAAATCCAGGTGGCCGTCCTCCTTTTTGAGCTGGGGCGCGTAGGTAGCCTGGCTGTCAGCCTGGGGCTGGGCGGGCAGTTGGCCGGCCAGGTAGGCGGGCAACTGCTCGGCCAGCAGCGCGGCGCCGACTTGCGATAGGCGCTCGGCCAGGGTTTCGGTCGTGTCGTCCGGCTGAACGGGCACGCGCGCCTGGGCCAGTATGGGGCCGGTGTCCAGGCCGCGGTCCATGCGCATCAGGGTAATGCCGGTCTCGGCGTCGCCAGCCAGGATGGCGGCGGCCACCGGAGCAGCTCCGCGATGGCGCGGCAGCAGGGAGGCATGTACGTTCAGGCTGCCGTGCGGGGGCAGGTCCAGCACCTCTGGCCGCAAAATTTGTCCAAAAGCCGCCACCACGATCAGGTCGGGGGCCCAGGCGCGCAGTTGCTCCATGGCCTGTGGCTCGCGCAGGCGCTGGGGCTGGATGACCGGCAGGCCCGCGGCGCGGGCGGCCTGCTTGACGGCCGGCTCCAGGAGCTGCCGGCCGCGCCCGGCGGGGCGGTCGGGCTGGGTGACCACGCCCACGACAGTATGCTGCTCGACCAATGTGTGCAGGGTTGGGACAGAAAAAGCCGGCGTCCCCATGAAGACTATACGAGTCACGCGCCGCATTCTAGCATGATGAGCGTGGGATGAAAACTCGACTTGCGTATTGCCCTAATTTGGTTACAATCTGCTTGCACGACCACCACTTGGTCATTCCACTCTCATCCACTCAGGAGGCTCAGAATGCAGTCAACAGCGCAGATTCAACCGTCCAACCCGCCGAAAGACCCGATTATCGCGGCGGTGCTCAGTGTTTTGCTGCTGGGGGGCGTTGGCCAGATCTATCTCGGCCAGCAGAAGAAGGGCATCATCCTCATCGTCGCCACGCTGCTGCTCTCGTGCGTCGGCATCGGCGTCCTCATCCCGTTTGTGGGCGCGTACGATGCCTACGTGATCGGCACCAAGCTGAAGAACGGCCAGGCGGTGGGGGACATGGAATTCTTCTGGCAGGCGAAAGCCTAGCGTCGGCCAACCCATGGCCCGGCGGCCGCGGGGACGGGCGTGCCGCCGGCCAGCAATGGCCGTGAACCCGAGGGGAACCCGAGACACTCTAAGGAGACCAACATCATGAGCCAGCCAATGGGCGATGTGACCAGTGACGACAAGCTTTGGTCCGCGCTAGCGTATGCGGTTTCGCCGCTCGTACCCATCATTATTTTCCTGATGGAGGACAAGAAGAAGCGGCCGTTCATCCGCGCCCACAATGCCCAGGCGCTGGTCGCCGGCATCGCGGTGGCCGTGGTGGCATCGATCATTGCGCCGTTCACGTGTGGCGCAAGCTACATTGTCTGGTTCATCATGTTGTACTGGGCCTACAAAGCCTACCAGGGCCAGATGATCAACATCCCGGTCATCTCCGACTTCGTCAAGAACCAGGGCTGGGCCTAAGTTCGTCAGGCACCGCCCCGAGCACAAGCCCGTCGCATGACGGGCTTGTGCTGGGGTACATTGGATCGGCCAGCCTGTCTGCCAGACCCCCGCGCAGGCGGTATGGATTACCTGTGAACACAAACCCTCGCGACGACCCTCTTTCCCAGCCGACCGTTATTCCGCCCGCACCGGCCGCGCCGCAACTGCCGCCCGCGGCGCCCTATGTGCCGCCGGCAGCCGGTGCACTGACCCCATCGGACGAACGCACCCTGGCCATGCTGGCGCACCTCAGCAACCTGCTCAACCCGGTGACGGGCTTCTTGGGCATGCTGGTGCCGCTGGGCATGTATGTCATCTACAAAGATCGTTCGCGCTATGTGGCGTATCAGTCGCTCCAGTCGTTTGTGTTTCAGCTCCTCTGGTGGTTTGGCGCCGGCGCCATCGCCCTGATGCTGTGGACCATCGCAAGCGTTTTGTCGATCGTGCTCATTGGCTGCCTGCTCATGCCGTTCGCCGCGCTGGTCACGCTGCTGCCCATGGCCTCGCTGATTTATTCCATCTACGCCGGCGTTGAGTGCAGCCAGGGCCGCGACTTCCGCTATTGGCTGGTCGGAGATTGGGTGCGCGGCACGTTGAACGGTTAGCGGCCGCGTGACCGCAGGCGTCTGGGTCGATCCACCGGGAACGGGCAAAGCCCGTTCCCGGTGGATCGACCTATATTTTTCCGGGGTAGCGTTGAACGGACGAAGTCCGTTCAACGCTACCCCGGCAGCTCTTAATCACGCAGTGTGCGATAATGACGACCCGACTGGATACGTCTGATTGAAATGAATGGCAAACGCTGGGTCGTAGACCCGCCGATCCCCGACGAGGCTGCCAGCCGCCTGACTCAGGCCGGCTATCCCAACCTGGTGGCGCAGTTGCTGTACAACCGCGGCGCGCAGGAGGGCGAAGCCGCCCGCCGCTATTTGGACGGCGAGCTGGCCGGCTCGGACAACCCCAGCGACTTGCTGGGGATGGACGCAGCCGTGGACCGCATTCAGTTTGCGGTGGCGCAGGGGGAGCGCGTCTTCGTGTATGGCGACTACGACAGCGACGGGGTGACGGCCACGGCCCTGCTGGTGCAGGTGCTGCGGGCGCTGGGCGCCAACGTAGAACCCTACATCCCCGACCGTGAGGAAGAAGGCTACGGCCTCAACGCCGACGCCCTGCGCAAGATCAAGCACGAGCATGCCGGCCGGCTGGTGATTACGGTGGACTGCGGCGTGCGCGCCAACGTCGAGGCCGAGGAGGCGCTGGCTCTGGGCCTGGACCTGATCGTCACCGACCACCACGAGCCGGCCGCGGAGCTGCCGCGGGCCTTTGCCATCATCAACCCCAAGCAGCCGGGCGACAGCTATCCCGAGAAGGACCTGGCCGGCGTGGGACTGGCCTACAAGCTGGCGCAGGGCCTGGTGCGTCCACTGGGCGACCGGGCACCCATCCAGGGCGGCGACGTGCTAGACCTGGTGGCGCTGGGCACAGTGGCCGATATGGCGCCGCTCATGGGCGAGAACCGGCGGCTGGTGCGCCTGGGCCTGGGCGTGCTCAACCGCGGCAAGCGGGAGGGGATCAAGGCCCTGCTCAGCGTGGCGCGCGTGAAGCCGGGGCAGGTGGATGCCGGGACGATTGGCTTTGCGCTCGGGCCGCGGCTGAATGCGGCCGGCCGGCTGGAGTCGGCCCTGGCGGCGTATGAGCTGCTGTCCACGGGCGACCCGGCGCTGGCCGTTGACCTGGCCTTCAAGCTGGAGGCGCAGAACCGCGAGCGGCAGGCACTGACCCGCCAGGCGCACGCGCAGGCGCGCGAGATTGCGCTGGCGCAGGGCGGGCGCGGGGCCTTGCTCTTCGCCGCCCACGCCGATTTTCGCGAAGGGGTGGTGGGGCTGGCGGCGGCCCGCTTGACGGATGAGTTCTACCGGCCGGCCGTCGTGGCTCACCGCGGGCCGGAGCGCACCAAGGGCTCGGCGCGGAGCATCCCCGAATTTCATATCACCCAGGCCCTGGATGAGTGCCAGCCGCTGCTGGAAAAACACGGCGGGCACAGGGCCGCCGCCGGGTTTACGGTGCGCAACGAGAACCTGGAGGCGCTGGCGGCGCAACTCCAGCAGATTGCCGAGCGCGAGCTGGGTGACAAAGAGCTGCTGCCGACGCAGCGCGTGGACGTGGACCAGGTGCCGCTGGCGGCGCTGAGCCGCGAGCTGTATGACTGGCTGCGCAAGTTTGAGCCGTGCGGGTTTAAGAACCCCACGCCGGTGCTGGCCTCGCGCGGGCTAAAGGTGCTCAACTCGCGGCCGGTGGGTTCGGACGGCCGGCACATCAAGCTCACGGTCAGCGATGGGCGCGGCCAGTTCGACGCCATTGCCTTTGGCCAGGCGCCGGTGAACGGCACCCTGCCTCCGTATGTAGACCTGGCCTATGGCGTGGAAATGAATGAGTGGCAGGGCAACCGGCGGCTGCAGCTCAATGTGAAGAGTATTCAGCCCAGCGGTTCGGAACGCTGTGCGTGAAGGCGGAACGCTGTGCGTGAAGGATGAAAAGCTGCAGCTCAATGTGAAGCGTGTTCAGCGCAGCGGTTGAGAAGAAAAGAATGGGGCGGCCTACGATGCCTGCTTCCGAATACCTCTGGCTCCCCATAGTAGGGCGGCGCTGGTGAGCAGCCAGGCCACGCCCGACACCGCCAACCCCAACTTCAGCGACAACGGCTCGTAACTAAACTCTATCGTGTGCGCGCCGGGTCCCAGCGGCACGGCGCGGAACATGATGTCGGCGCGCAGGATGGGCACGCGTTGGCCGTCCACGCGCGCCACCCAGCCGGGGTAGTAGGCATCGGTCAACAGCAAATAACCAGGCCCCTCGGCGGCAACAGACACCCGCTCCGGCGCGTAGTGGGTGATGGCGGCGGGCGCGGCGGTGCCTGGCGCCAGGCCCTGCTCCGGGGCCTCGGCCACGATGACAGCCTCCGCCGGATCAAAAGCCGGATCAGCCAGGGCAGCGCGGGCCTCATCGTCACCCGCGATGACCAGCGCGTTGGGCACTACGAGCGCGCGCGGCAGCACGGCCAGGTTCTCGTAAATCTTCACGTCGCCCGAGTGCACCAGCCGATACGGCCCCAGCGCCAGGGTCTGAAAGGCGCCGGTGCGCTCGTCGATCAGGCTCAGCCCGCGCACGGTCAGTGGTCCGCTGACGCTCACCCGCAGGGGCGTACCGGGCGCTTCAAAGCGCACGCGACCCGCCCCGGCCGGCTGTGCGAGGCGGGTGCCATCGGCAAACTCAACGCGCACGCGCCCGCCGGTGCCTTCCGCGACCATGCCAAGCGCGGTGGCCTCGAAGTGCGGCAGGTAGGCCACCTCGGTGCTGTCCCCCTCGGCCAGGCTCAGCGTGAATTGCAAATCGTAGAATATGCCGTCGATCCAGGCATCGCCAACCTTGTCGGTGATCAGGTAGCGCCCGCCGACGAGCGAGAGCAGGCGCGCTTCGGGCGCGGCGGCCAGGTTCTCGCTCAGGCGGCCATCGCTGGACGGCGCGCCTGTGAAGAGCCGGGTAAAGGCCGCGTAGTGCGCCAGGGGCAGCACCCCGCCGTCGTAGCCGTCCACGGCCGCGAGGTCCCAGGCCAGGGGCAGGTTGGGCGAGAGCACTTCCTTGTGCTTGGTGGCGACGATGTAGTCGTCCACGGCGTCAGGCGGCAGCTGCGGCTCCCACGCGCCGCGCAGCTCGGCCAGGTCGCCGGGGTCAAAGCGCAGGGCCGACATGGACAAGAAGCGCCCGGGCACGGTGGTCTCTGGCGTGATGCCCGCACACCGCGCGGCGGGCGCCTGACCGGCGCGGCAGGTCTCCAGCAGCAGTTGCGTCATGGCGGGCCGCACGGAGCTATAGGCGGCGGGCGCGGTCAGGTGGTTGTAGGGCAGGCCGCGCGCCGCGGCGAACAGCTCCACGGCAGCGAGCGCCGCGAGGCTGGCGGCCCGCGTCCAACCCGGTATGGGCAGCCACAGCAGGCCGGCGGTCACGACCAGCGCCATGCCCCAGCCCAGCCAATCGCTCAGGGCCGGTGCAGCCAGCGGCCCGGTTTCGCCGGCCGGCACCAGGCCGTTGGCGAGCCAGGTCAGTGCCATGAGCACCAAGGGCAGCAGCAAAGCCGCCGCATGGCGCCGCCGCGGCCGGGCAGTGGCGACGGCATCGAGCCCGTGGCCGGCCAACACGGCCAGGCCAAAGGCCAGCAGCAGCAGCCAGCGCGCGGGCACACGAAAGAGGTTGAAGGGCGGCAACAGCGCCAGCCCGGCGTACACGGGGTTGTAGGCGCCCAGGGCAAAGCCCAGCCCCAGCACGCACAAGGCCAACAGCGCCCAGCCGGCCGGCGAGCGTCGCCAGCCCAACACCGCCAACACCAGCCCGGCCACGCCACTATAAGCCACGAACTCGCTAAACAGCGCGCGCGAGTAGCCGGGCAGCAGCGCGCGGCCCAGCAGGCGCGGGTCCAGCGAGAACGACAGCGCCTCGCGCAGCGCCAGCCCGCCTCCGCGCAGGGACTGCCCCGAGAGCTCGAGCGTAGGCAGGAGCTGGGCGGCGGAGAGGAGGAGGGCGAGGAGGGCAGCGAAGAGGAAAGAGTGTGTGGGTGTGTGGGTGTGTGGGAGCATGAAACTCAACACAAACAGATACACGCCCACGCCCACGCCCGCAATCACCAACGTTTGCGTGTGTCCGGCGAGGAGCTGGAGGGCAAAGACGACGGCGAGGCCGAGGACGGACAGAAGGCGTGGGCGAGGCGCGGGGTTGGTGGCGAGGTGGTGGGTGAGCAGGAAGGCCCACGGCAGCCAAGCCAGGCCTTGCAGCTGGTTGACGTGCTCGACCTGGGCGGTGACATAGCCGCCGAGCGCAAAGAGAACGCCGGCGGTGAGTGCGCCGAGCGACGACAGACCCAGGGCTCGCCGGGCGAAGGCATAGGTGCCCAAGGCCGCGAGGCCGATGTGCGCGAGCACGGCGATCTTCACGGCCACGGGCGGCGCAAAGACCGCCAACGGCCAGTTGAACGGGTAGAGCACCCCGGCCTGCGAGTTCGCCAGGAAGGGCGCGCCCATGAACAGCAGCGGGTTCCACAGCGGCAGCCGCCCGGCCAGCAGCGCCTGCGCCCGGTACTGCCAGTAGGGGTAGAAGTACAAGAAGGTGTCGCCGCGCGCCAGGATCAGATCGGTAAAGGCGAGCTTCCAAAAGAACAGGGCGACCAGCGCCAGCAGGGCCAGCGGCGGCATGAGTCGGGTGAGGGTGAGGCGGTGGCTGGCGCTGGGCATGTCAGGGTGCGGCGGCCTGGCTGACGGGGGCCAGCGCGTAGACGGTCAGCGACAGCGTGCCGTCGCGGCGGTAGGTGTGATGCAGGGGCACGAACTCAAAGCCCACGCGCTCGGCGGCGGCCCGCAGCTCGCCGTCCTGTTCCCAACTGGGCACCACCAAATAGCGCGGTGAGCTGTGCCCAAAGGCCGTCAGGTCGGTCGCCAGCACGTCGGGGGACGGCATCCAGGCCACATAGACGGGCGCGTCGAAGAGGTAAAAGCTCCATTGCCAGCTCAGCCAATGGTCGTACAGCACGCTGCCGGCGGGCAGGGCGCTCAGGAAGCGCGCCGCGTCGTCCACGCCGTCGTAGGCGCCGTGGTCGCCGCCGATGGGGTAGCCCGAGCGCGTGGCGGTAACGGCCCCCGGCAGCAGGGCGGCGACCAGGATCACGGCAAGGCCGGCGAGGGCCAACGGGTGCGGGTGGGGGCGCACTGCGCCCTTGCTCACCGTGCCCAGGCGCACGAGCCGCGTGAGACCGTCACTTAGCCATAGCAGGGCGCGGGCCGCCAGCAGGCAGAGCAGCGGCAATAGGGGCAGCAGGTAGCGGTCCCAAACGTTGAAGGCCAACAGCCAATAGGCGGCCAGGTAGAACAGGACGAAGCCGCTCAGCAGGCCGTCGGCCAGCACGGCGCGGCTGCGCGCCCGCAGGCCGGTCAACAGCAGCCCCAGCCAACCGGCCACGCCCACCAGGTTGAGCGCGGTCGAGGCCGTGCCGTAGTGCAGCAGGTTGACCCAGGCCAGGGCGCGGGGCGCCACCTCGTTGGCGCGTGCCAGGCGGTCGGGCATGTTGTCGGCGTAGCCCTGGGTCCAAAAGCCGATGGGGTGCTGCCGGGCCGCATCCCAGGCAAAGATGGCCAAAGCCGCCAGCGCCAGCGCCGGCACCAGCCGCCGCCTGGCCGGCCACAGGCGTGCGGCGGCCTGCCGGGGGCCGGCCCCGGCGGGCAGCCGCAGCAGCCCAAAGGCCAGGGCCAGCGGGACAAACACCAGGGCTGTCTGCTTGATGGCGAAGGCCAGGGCCATCGCCACGGCCAACTCACGCCAGCGGCCGCGGGCCGCCGCCCACAGCGCCCACAGCAGCGCGGCCGTCAAAAGGGGGTCGAGGAATAAGGTGATGGAAAAGAGGACCGCAAAGGGCGAGGCCGCCCACAGGCCCGCGGCCAGGTGGGCGGCGGCCGTGGAGTAGAGCCGGCGCGCCAGCACAGACAGCAGCGCCACGCTCACCACGCTGGCAAACAGGCTCGGCAGGCGCGCGCCAAACTCGCCGTTGCCGAACAGCAGCAGGCTGAGGGCCGTGAGGTAGAACGCCAGGGGCGGCTTGTCGACCAGCACCCCGGCCAGCAGCGGGTCCTGGCCGGAGGCGATCAGCCGCGCAAAGGAGCCGTAGAGCGCCTCGTCGGGGTGGAAGCGGTTGTCGAGCAGGGGGAGGGTGCGCAGGAGCGTGGCGATGAGCAGCAGCGCCACGCTAAGGGGCCAGCCAAGTTGAGCCGCGCGCGGGCGGGACACGGTCGCCGGCATCGCCACGTTGTTCTTTATGTCAGCCTGGCTTTAGCGAGCCAAAGACGCTTTCCAGCCGCGCCCTCAATCCACGAAGCGGTACTTGAGCAGGGTCCAGACCGCCTGAAAGGCATCCCGCAGGCCGATCTTCTTGCCCTGGGAGTACTCGCGCGGATCGAACGAGATGGGCACTTCGTAAATGTGGTGGCGGCGCTTGAGCATCTTGGCCGTGACTTCGGGCTCGAAATCGAAGCGGCGCGCCCGCAAGGGCACACCCTTGATGACCTCGGACTTGAAAACCTTGTAGCCCGTCTCCATGTCCGAAAGGATGGTGTTGTAGAGGACGTTGGTCATCAGGGTCAGCAGCTTGTTGGCCACCATGTGCCAGAACATCATAGTCTTGCGCGGGCCACCCAGGAAGCGCGAGCCGAAGACGACATCCGCCTTGCCTTCCTCGATGGGCTTGAGCAGGCCGGGGTAGTCGCGCGGGTCGTATTCCAGGTCGGCGTCCTGGATCAGGATAATGTCACCGGTGGCGGCCTGGATGCCGGTATGCACGGCAGCGCCCTTGCCGCCGTTCTTCTCGTGCAGCATGACGCGCACCTGGGGGTGCGAGCCGTTGAGCGCCCCCAGGATCTCGCGGCTGCCGTCGGTGGAGCCGTCGTCCACCACCACGATTTCGGCCTCAGGCACGACGGCGTGGACGCGCTTAATAATCTCGGCGACCGTGTCCCGCTCGTTGTAGCAAGGGATAATGACGGACAGATGTGGCATGGGCGTGATTATACGGGGCAGGGTGCTTGTCGACAAGCGCTAGAGCGGGGGCGTCTTTTAGCCTGGGAGCGAGTGGGCGCGAGCCGCCACAAAACGCCCGACGATCCGCTGCGCGCGACAGACGACAGACGACGGACGCATGCAGGAGCGGGTTTCCTGCACCGGCTCACCCCACTGAGCGCTTCGCGCGTGGGGCCGGCCGGCGAGCCACCTGCCCACGTAAGCCCGCGGGCTTCCGTGGGTACGCCGAAGGCAGAGACGGGTGCCCGCGATAGCGCGACAGATCTTTTCGTCTAAAGGTGCGAGCGAGGAGACAGACAACAGATCGCAGTCCGTGAAGCGGTGGCCCCAATCTGAAAGACACCCCTAAGAGCGCTGTTGCCCAGTCAACAGGACCAAAGTACGGTCCTATGGCCAGCGCGCGCTTTTGTGCTTGATTCCCGCCGATGCTATAATCCAGCGTTAGTGTAGGCAAGCCCAGGGAGAGTGCCGATGACCAGCCGTACCATGATCCCCAACGCGATCGCGCCGGTTGCGCTTGGCGGCGACAAGTTCTTTCCGCCGCCGGTGGCCACCGTCGAGGACACGGGCCTCCAGGCCATCTACCTGGCCGACCTGGCCTTGAAGATTCTCTACAATAGCGGCTACCTGACCGGCTTCCGCATGGCCGAGCTGCTGGCGCTGCCCTTCAACGGCATCGTCGAAAACATTCTGGATTTTCTCAAGCGCGAAAAGCTGGTGGAGGTGAAGGGCGCCGGGGGCTTTGGCGAAGGCGCCTACCAATACGCCATCACCGGCGCCGGCATCGCCAAGGCGCGCGAGGCCTTGGGCCGCAACGAGTATGCCGGCGCGGCGCCCGTGCCGATCCAGCTCTATAACGCCGCCATCCGCAAACAGGCGGCGGCGCGCATCACGGTCACGCAGCGGGTCATGCGCCACGCCCTCTCGCACCTGGTGATGGGCGAAAAAACCCTGGCGCGCATCGGCCCGGCCGCTAACTCCGGCAGCTCCATGTTCCTCTATGGCGCGCCCGGCAACGGCAAGACCTCCATCGCCCGCGCCATCGGCAACATGATCCTGGGCGAGGACATGTACATCCCTTACGCGGTGGACCTGGAAGGCCAGATCATCAAGGTCTTCGACAGCGTCAACCACGAGATCGCCCGCGATGACACGCCCGGGGGCACGGGCAGCCTGCGCCTGGCCACCAAGCGCGACACGCGCTGGATCAAGATCAAGCGGCCGTTCATCGTGGTCGGCGGCGAGTTGACCATGGCCGGGCTGGACCTGCAATTCGACGAGGTCAATAAGTTCTACGAGGCGCCGTTCCAGATGAAGGCCAACGGCGGCATGTTCCTGATCGACGACTTTGGCCGCCAGCAGATCCGCCCGCGCGACCTGCTCAACCGCTGGATCGTGCCGCTGGAAAACCGCCTGGACTTCCTGACCCTGCACAATGGCCGCAAGGTGGAGGTGCCCTTCGAGGTGCTGGTGGTCTTCTCCACCAACCTGCCGCCGCGCGATCTGGTGGACGAGGCCTTCCTGCGCCGCATCCGGCACAAGATCGAGATCATCGACCCGAGCTACGAAGAGTTCAAGGAAATCTTCCGGCGCATGGCCGACTACAAGAAGGTGCCGTTTGACGAGAAGGGCCTGGCCTACCTGCTCCAGGAGTGGTACATCAAGCGCAACCGCAAGCTGCGCTCCAACCACCCGCGCGATATTTTGGAGCAGTTGCTGGATAACGCCTCATATATGAACGTGGAGGCGGTGATGAGCAAGGAGCTGATCGACCGCGCCTGCGAGTCGTACTTCGTCGAGTTGTAGAACAGCGCCGGCCCCACGGCTCTGAGTGGATCGAAAAGCGACGGGCGTAGCCCGTCGCTTTTCGATCCACTCAACAAAATTATGCGGGGTGCAGGGTCACCGGTTTCACCGGCGACCCTGCACCCCGCGTAGCCCTCGGGGCGGGCCGATTAGGGCACCGCCTCGCCGCTCTGCAGGAGCTCCACCGCGCGGTCAAGCTGCGGATCAAGCCCTGCCGCGCGGTCGTCCTCGGTCAGCTCCACGGTCACATCCGGCGTGACGCCCTCGCCCTGGA
This sequence comes from uncultured Anaerolineales bacterium, assembly GCA_964449185.1. GTDB lineage: Bacteria > Chloroflexota > Anaerolineae > Anaerolineales > UBA6663 > CAYUYN01. The sequence continues at coordinate 11,407 of CAYUYN010000066.1, forward strand.
TCCAGCCGCCCTCGGGCGTCAGCCAGCGCGCAATGGTTACGCTGACGGCGCCGTTGTCGCCCTGGAGTTCGTGCCAGGTCTGCACGGTGCCCTTGCCAAACGACACCTCGCCCAGCAGGGTGCCGCGGTCGTGGTCGTTGATGGCGCCGGCCACGATCTCCGAGGCCGAGGCCGAGCCCGCGTTGATGAGCACGATCAGGGGCAGCTCGGTGGCCAGCCCGCCGCCCTTGGCCTTGTAGGTCACCTCGCGTCCATCGGCGTACTGTTCGCGCATGACCAGGGTGCCGCGCGGCAGGAACTGCGAGGCCACGTCGATGGCGGTGTCGCGGTAGCCGCCGGGGTTGCCGCGCAGGTCCACGATCAGCGCGACGGCGTCCTGCTTTTTGAGATCGCGCAGGGCGTCTTCCAGCTCGCTCAGGGTGCGCGAGCCAAAGTCGTTGATCTTGACGTAGCCCACCTGGCCGTCCAGCATCTCGCTTTCGATGGACGGGATGACGATCTTGGCGCGCGTGACGGTGTATTCCAGCGGCTCGGCCGTGCCCTCGCGCTGCACGGTCAGCCGTACGGTGCTGCCGGCCGGGCCGCGCACCAGGGCGATGACCTCGTATTCGGTCATCTGCGTGATATCGGTGTCATCCACCTGGATGATGAGGTCGCCGGGCAGCAGGCCGGCGGCTTCGGCGGGCGAGCCCGGGAAGGGCGAAACGACGCGCAACCCGACGCCTTCGACGCCCTCCACGTAGGCCCCGATGCCTTGGAGTTCGCCCGACTGATCCGACGTAATGATTTCGTATTCTTCGGGCGCCATGTAGCGGGTGGGGGCATCGCCCAGGGACTCCAGCATGCCCTGCAGCGCGCCGCGCATCAAGCTCACGTCGTCCACGGGTTGGTCCACATACTGCTGGTGAACCAGGTCCCAGGCTTCCCAGAACGGAGCAAAGATGGCCTCGCGGCTTTGCGGTTCCGCGTCGCTGCCGTCGTCGAGGTTGCCGGTCCCGGCCAGCACAAACAGCGGGCTATCGGGCAGGGCGGTGTAGTGGCCGGCCACAAAGCCGCCCACAAACACCGCAATAGCCATGATGGCCGTCAGCATAATCGTCGTGATGGTGCGCAGACCACTATTCATCCGTCATCTCCCCGGGCGCCGCGCGGTTGTGTCCGCGCGGTGACTGTCGACACCTGCCAAGGCTTGGGCTAGATCCAAAAACGCTCGTCCGCCTTCATTCTACGCGCAATAATTAAGTAGCGCATGAGTTAACCAAAAGGGGCGGTTCACTGGCAGGGGTTGCGCCCCGGCCAGTGAACCGCCCCGTGCCTGACGGTCAGGCGCCCATTAGGGATTGACGGTGAGCGTCCCCACCATGCCGGCTTCGCGGTGGCCGGGCACATCGCAGAAATACTCAAAGGCGCCAGCCTGGCTGGGCGTAAAGCTGCCGGGCGCGGTCTGTCCGCCCGGCACCGGGCCCAGTGCGACGCTGAGTTCCGTGATCACGAAGTTGTGCTCGAGCACACCTTCGTTGTCCAGGACGATGTTCACCGTCTCGCCCACCTTGGCCGTGAGGGTGGGGGGATCGTATTTGAAGGTATCCTGGGCCTTGACCGTAATGGTCTCGGCTGTTGCCTCGCCGCCCCCGCCGCAGGCCGCCAGGGCCAGCGCGAGCAGCGCCGTAATGAGGATGAACTGATAGTGCTTGGTCTTCACGTCTTTGCTCCTTGGATCGTTGGGGTGAGTGTGTTGGCCGCTTCGTTTGCTTGAGAATACTATCACGCACGGGGCGCGGCGACCAGAACCGAAAGCCATGCGGGGCAGCTTGGCCGGCAAGGCTGGCCAAGCTGCCCCGCATTCCCATTGCTTGCCTTACGAATTAATGCTTGAACGCGCCGCGGCCGGCGTACTCGGCGCGGTCGCCCAGCTCTTCTTCGATGCGCAGCAGCTGGTTGTACTTCTCCACGCGCTCGCTGCGGGCGGTGGCGCCGGTCTTGATCTGGCCGGTGCCCAGCCCCACCACGAAGTCGGAGATGAAGCTGTCGCAGGTCTCACCGCTGCGGTGCGAGACCACGGCGGTCCAGCCGGCCGAGTGCGCCAGGTTGATGGCGGCAATGGTCTCGGTGACGCTGCCGATCTGGTTGAGCTTGATCAGCACCGAGTTGGCCACGCCCAGGTCGATGCCCTTCTGGATGAACTTGACGTTGGTGACCAAGAGGTCGTCGCCCATCAGTTGGATGTCTTCTTCCATCCGCTGGGCCATCAGCTTCCAGCCGTCCCAATCTTCTTCGGACAGGCCGTCTTCAATCGAGATCAGCGGGTACTTCTTGCGCCAGCCGTCGTACAGGTCCACCATCTGGGCCGTGGTGAGCTGGCCGTCGGTGCCCAGGTTGTAGACGCCATCTTTGTAGAAGCCGCTGGCGGCCGGGTCGAGCGCGATGGCGATGTCATCGCCGGGGCGGTAGCCGGCGCGCTCGGTGGCCTGCACCAGCAGCTTGAGGATTTCCTCGAGCGAGGTCACCGTCGGCGCAAAGCCGCCCTCGTCGCCCACGGTGGTGGCCAGGTTGCGGTCCTTGAGCAGGGCCTTGAGCGAGTGGTAGGTCTCGGTGCCCCACTCCAGCGCATCGTGGAAGGTCGGCGCGCCGACGGGGACAATCATAAATTCCTGCATGGCCACGGTGGCCCAGTTGGTGTGCGCGCCCCCGTTGAGCACGTTCATCAGCGGCACCGGCAGCCGGTGCGCCTCGGCGCTAAAGTAGCGATAGAGCGGCACGCCCTGCGCCAGGGCCGCGGCCCGCGCGGCCGCCATGGAAACGCCCAGGATGGCGTTGGCGCCCAGGCGGTTCTTGTTGGGCGTGCCATCCAGGTCCAGCATCTTCTGGTCCAGGCCGGCCTGGTCGCTGGCATCGAAGCCAATGAGCACGGGCGCGATCTCGGTGCGGATGTTGCTCACGGCCTTGAGCACGCCCTTGCCCAGGTAGCGTTTCTTATCGCCGTCGCGCAGTTCCAGCGCTTCGTGGACGCCGGTGGAAGCGCCGGAGGGCACGGCGGCGCGGCCCATGACGCCGCTGCCGAGGGTCACGTCGGCTTCGACGGTGGGGTTGCCGCGTGAATCGAGAATTTCGCGCGCATGGATCGAGGCGATGCTGGTTTTCATGGGACTCCTTTGTGGCAGGTCAATTTTGGCGCCGGCCGGTCTGCCGTGCGGCGGGCCGGCGGATGGATGAGCGATTGGGCCCTTACGAGTGCGCGACGGCCTGGGGCGCCACCTGGCGCAGGCGGGCC
>CAYUYN010000067.1:0-2438 GCA_964449185.1 uncultured Anaerolineales bacterium
GCCCGGCCGGCGCCGCGCTGGAACAGCAGATTTTGGCCGAAGCCCGCCGCGGCAAAATGCGCATCATCGGCCCCAACTGCCTGGGCATTATGAACACCGCCAGCGGGCTTAACGCCACCTTCGCTTCCCGGATGGCCCGCGCCGGTTCAGTCGGCTTTATCAGCCAGAGCGGCGCCCTGTGCACCGCCGTGCTCGATTGGAGCCTGAAGGAACTGGTCGGTTTCAGCGTCTTTGGCTCCATTGGCTCCATGCTGGATGTGGACTGGGGCGACCTGATCTACTACCTGGGCGACGACCCGCGCACCGAGAGTATCGTCATCTACATGGAGACCATCGGCGACGCGCGCTCGTTCATGTCGGCCGCGCGCGAGGTGGCCCTCACCAAGCCCATCATCGTCATCAAGCCTGGCCGCACCGAGGGCGCGGCCCGCGCGGCGGCCTCGCACACGGGCTCGCTCACCGGCAGCGATGAGGTGCTGGAGGTGGCCTTTCGGCGCAGCGGCGCCCTGCGCGTCAGCAGCATCAACGAGCTTTTTTACATGGCCGAGATTCTGGCCAAGCAGCCGCGGCCCAAGGGCCCGCGCCTCACCATCGTCACCAATGCCGGCGGCCCGGGCGTGCTGGCCACCGACGCGCTCCTGGGCAGCGGCGGCGAGCTGGCCGAGCTGTCGCCCGAGACCATGCACGCGCTCAACGAGATCCTGCCCGCGCACTGGAGCCACAACAACCCTATCGACGTGCTGGGCGATGCCGACCCCCTGCGCTACGCGAAGGCGCTGCAGGTGGCGGCGCAGGACCCCGAAAGCGACGGCTTGCTGGTCATCCTGACGCCCCAGGCCATGACCGACCCGACCGCCACGGCCGAGCAGCTCAAGCCCTTTGGCCAGACGCTCAAAAAGCCCATTATCGCCAGTTGGATGGGCGGCGCCGATGTGGAGGGCGGCGAGGCCATCCTTAATCGCGCCAACATCCCCACCTTCAAATATCCCGACCTGGCCGCGCGCATGTTCACCTACATGTGGCGTTACACCTACAACCTGCGCAGCCTGTACGAGACCCCCATGCTGCCGCGGGACGCCGAGGGCGCCATCGACCGGGCCGCGGCCTCGCGGATTGTCGACGAGGTGCGCGCGTCGGGCCGGACCATCCTGACCGAGGTCGAGTCCAAGCAGCTGCTGTCGGCCTACGGCATCCCCACCGTGCCCACGCAGGTGGCGCGCAGCGAGGACGAGGCCGTGCGGCTGGCGGATGGGCTGGGCTACCCGGCCGTGGTGAAGATTTACTCGGAAACCATCACCCACAAAACCGACGTGGGCGGCGTGCAGCTCAACCTGAAGGATGCCGACGCCGTGAGGCGGGCCTACCAGTTCATCGAGCGCTCGGTGGGTGAGAAGGTGGGCGCCGAGCACTTCCAGGGCGTCACCGTGCAGCCCATGATCCGGCTGGAGGGCTACGAGACCATCATCGGCAGCAGCGTGGACTCGCAGTTTGGGCCGGTGCTGCTGTTTGGCTCGGGCGGGCAGCTCGTGGAGGTCTACCAGGACCGCGCCCTCGGCTTGCCGCCGCTCACCACCACCCTGGCCCGCCGCATGCTGCAGCGCACCAAGGTCTACGAGGCGCTTAAAGGTGTGCGCGGCCGCGCCCCCGCCGACCTGGACGCGCTGGAGCAGATGCTGGTCAAGTTCAGCTGGCTGGTGGCCGAGCAGCGCTGGATCAAGGAAGTGGACATCAACCCGCTCATCGTCCCCTACGAGCCTGGCCCCGACGGCAAGCTGCCGCCCATGCTGGCGCTGGACGCGCGCGTGGTGGTGTACGGCCAAGAGGTCGACGAGGCCGAGCTGCCCGAGCTGGCCATCCGGCCGTATCCCAGCCAATACGTGGACCAGTGGGTCTCGCGCCAGGGCCTGCCCATCCTCTTCCGGCCCATCCGGCCCGAGGACGAGCCGCTCATGGTCAAGTTCCACGCCCTGCTTTCCGACCGCAGCGTCTACCTGCGCTACCTGCACCCCCTGCAGCTCACCCAGCGCGTGGCCCATGAGCGCCTGGCCCGTATTTGCTTTATCGACTACGCGCGCGAAATGGCCCTCATCGCGGAGACCCACGCGCCGCCCAAGGAGGGTCAAATCGCCGGCGAGAACGAGATCATCGCCGTGGGCCGCCTCAGTAAGGAGGCCGGCGGCAACGAGCAGGCCGAGTTCGCCATCCTCGTCGCCGACGACTTCCAGGGCCACGGCCTCGGCACCGAGCTTCTCCGCCGCCTGATCCAGGTTGGCCGCGACGAGCGCCTCCAGCGTATCGTGGGCTACATCGCCGCTGAGAATACCGCCATGCAGAACATCGTCCGCAAGCTGGGCTTTAAGCTCAAGCGCGTGCCGGATGAGGCTATCTACGAGGCAGTGCTTGAGCTGGCATAGGGCCGACTTGACCTCGGCCGGGAA
>CAYUYN010000067.1:2538-14663 GCA_964449185.1 uncultured Anaerolineales bacterium
ACCGTCGAGCGCGTGACCTTCTTCAACCCCGAAAATGGCTACTCCGTTATCCGCCTGAAGCCGGCGCGCGGCGACGTCGTCACGCTCGTCGGCAACCTGCCCGAGCTGACCCCCGGCGAACACCTGCGGCTTCAGGGCGAATGGATCGCCCACGCCGAATACGGCCGCCAGTTCAAGGTGGAGCGCTGCGAGCAGACCCTGCCGGCCACGGTCGAGGGCATCCGCCGCTACCTCGGTTCGGGCCTCATCAAGGGCATCGGCCCGCGCACGGCCGACCGCATCGTGGAGACCTTTGGCCGCGAAACCCTCGACGTCATCGACCGCGACCCCGACCGCCTGCGCGAGGTTCCCGACATCGGCCCCAAGCGCTACAAGCTCATCCGCGAGGCCTGGGACACCCAAAAGCACATCAAGGAAGTCATGGTCTTCCTCCAGGGCCACGGCCTGAGCACCGGCCTGGCCGTGAAGATCTACAAGCGCTACGGCGACGATTCCTTGGAGGTCGTCCAGCGCGATCCCTACCAGCTCGCGCGCGATATCTGGGGCATCGGCTTCCGCACCGCCGACAAGATCGCGCGGGCCTTAGGCCTGCCGCTCGACGCGCCGACGCGCCTCGAAGCCGGTCTGGCGCACATTCTCAGCGAGATGGCCGACGATGGGCATGTCTACGTGCCCGAGCCTGACCTCCTCCGCGCCAGCGCCGAGCTGCTCGAACTGGGTCCCGAACTGCTGCCCGCCGCCCTGGAGCGACTGGAGGCCTCGCGCCGGGTGCAGCGCGAAACCCTGCCGCTGCAAACCGCGCCGGCGGTTTACCTCATGCCCTTCTACCAGGCCGAGCTCCATGTGGCCGACCGGCTGCTGACCCTGCTCAACACCCCCAATTCCTACCTGCGCGACCTGGCCGGCGCCAATTGGGAGGCCCAGTTCGCCGCCATCGAGGGCGGCGGCCTCAGCCTCAGCGAGCAGCAGCGCCAGGGCGTGCAGACCGCGCTGACGCACAAAGTTTGCATCCTCACCGGCGGGCCGGGCACCGGCAAAACCACCACCCTGCGCACCCTGATCCAGGTGTTGGAGCGCACGCGCCACCCGGTGGCCCTGGCCTCGCCCACTGGCCGCGCCGCCAAGCGCCTATCAGAGGCCACCGGCCGCCCGGCCAAGACCCTGCACCGGCTGCTGGGCTTCTCGCCCATGGGCGGTTTTGAGCACAACGAGCAGAACCGTCTGCCTGCCCACATGGTGGTGGTCGATGAAACCTCCATGCTCGACTTGCTCCTGACCAACAACCTGCTCAAGGCCGTGGACCCGGCCTCCCACTTGCTGCTGGTGGGCGACGTGGACCAACTGCCTTCCGTGGGCGCGGGCAACGTGCTGCGCGATCTCATCGCCTCCGGCCGCATTCCCGTCATCCGGCTGCAGACCATCTTCCGGCAGGCGGCCGGCAGCGACATCATCACCAATGCGCACCGCATCAACCGCGGTGAGATGCCGGTCTTTGAGAAAGAGTCCCAGGACTTCTTTTTCTTTGCCGAAGAAGATGCCGAGGCCGCTGCCGACCGGGTGGTGGATGTGGTGCAGAACCGCATCCCGCGCCGCTTTGGCCTGGACCCGCTCACCGACGTGCAGGTGCTGTCGCCCATGCACCGCGGCGCCAGCGGCGTTGGCAACTTGAATATCCGCCTGCAGGCCGCGCTCAACCCGCCGGCCGCCGGCAAGCCGGAGCGCTTGCTGGCCGGCCGCCTCATGCGGGTGGGCGATCGGGTGATGCAGATTCGCAATAACTATCAGAAGGAAACGTTCAACGGCGATATCGGGCGCGTGGCGCACCTGGACATGGAGACCCAAACCCTGACCGTGGACTTTGACGGTAAGCCGGTGCTATACGAGTGGAGCGAGGCCGATGAGCTCATCCACGCCTTCGCGGTCAGCGTTCACAAGGCGCAGGGCTCCGAGTTTGCCGCCGTGGTGCTGCCCGTGCTCACCCAGCACTACCTGCTGCTGCAGCGCAACCTGCTCTACACCGGCATCACGCGCGCCAAGAAGCTGTGCGTGATCGTGGGCATGAAGCGCGCCCTGGGCATGGCCGTGCGCAATGCCCAGGTCGCCCGCCGCTGGACCGGGCTGGCCACGCGGCTGCAGACACCCACACCGGTAAAGGAGCGATAAGCACGATGGCCAACCCTGAACGACCCGACCTGTCTTACATGGCGCCGGAGGTCCGGGGCTACATCGAAGGCCTCGAAGCGGAGCTGGCCCGGCTGCGCGGGCTGGAAGCCTCGGCGGACGCAGACGCCGCTGAGGCCGCGCCGCCGTTTGACCCCGCCGAGCCGCCGACCACCCTTCATGTCATCACTGGCACCGCGGGAGGGCTCATCAAGCGCACCCCGCGCCACCTGTACGACCGGCAGCGTCGCGGCGGCATGGGTATCTTCGACCTGGAGTCTCCGTCCGACGACCCGCCGCGTGCCCTGGCCGTCGCTGATGTGGAGCACAGCGTCATCGTCCTCACCAGCCTGGCCCGCGCTTTTTACTGGCCGGTGAGCCGCCTGCCAGAGGGGCCGGTGCGCGGCCGGGGCCAGCCCATGGCCGCGGAGCTGGGTTTGCAGCCCGGCGAGCGCCTGGCCGCGCTGCTGCCGGCCGGCCGGGGCACGGGCGTAGCCCTGCTCAGCGCGACCGGCTTTGTCCGCGTGCTGCCCGCGCACGTGGTCGGCCAGAACATGGTGCCCGGCACCGCCCTGTTCCGCGCCGCCGAATATGGCCAACTGGCGGCGGCCTGCTGGACCACCGGGCAGGGCGACCTTCTGGTCGCCACCCGGAGGGGCATGGCCATCCGCTTTCCCGAGCGCTCGCTGCCGGTGGCCGGCGGTCCGGGCATCCGGTTGGAGAGTGGCGACGCGGCCGTGGCGGTCGAAGCCGTTCGCCCACCGGAAGGAGAGTCCATCTTTCTGCTTGGGGCCGATGGGCGCGGCACCATCCGCTTGATGGCGAGCTTCAACGCCAACAAGTCGGCGGGGGGAGGGGGCAAACGGGCCATGAAGACCGACCACCTGGTGGCCGCCCTGGCCGTCGAGCCTACTGACGACATCTTCGCCATTTCACGCCTGAGCAAGATCATTCGCTTCCGCGCCGGCGGGGTGCCGGCCAAGGAAGGGGTGGTGCAGGGGGTGAACTGCATGAGCCTGCGCTCGGACGAAGTCGTGGCCGTGACGGCCTCGGCGGCGCAGCGGATCCCTCAGGAGGCCGCATGAGGCGAGCCGGGCCGTCAAGGATCAAGTGGCTGGCCGCCGCTTCCATATTGCTGGCCGCGTGCGCGCAAACAGCCTCTCCGACGGCCCTGCCCACCCAGCCGATTGCCGCCCCGAGCGCCACCACCGCCGCCATCGCCAGCGCGACCACCCCGGGCGATGCAGCCACGGCTGCCCCCACGGTTACCAGTCGGCGGACTGCCACGGCCACCGCACTGCCCGCGACGAACGCGCCGGAGCTCCTGGCTCAGCCTATCCTTCAGGAATACCCGGTTCCGCCTGGCACTCACCCGCACGACGTGGCCCCCGCGCTCGATGGCGGGGTCTGGTACACGGCCCAGTTCGTGGGCGCACTCGGCTATCTCGACCCGGAAACCGGCGCCACGGAGCACATCCCGCTTGGCCCCGGCTCGTCGCCCCACGGCGTCATCGTCGGGCCTGACGGCGCGCCCTGGATTACCGACAGCGGGCTCAATGCCATTGTGCGCGTGGACCCCGCCACGCGCGCGATGCAGACCTTTCCGCTGCCCCTGACCGCGCCCAACGCTAACCTTAACACGGCCGCGTTTGACGGCGCCGGCGTCCTTTGGTTCACCGGCCAGAACGGCTATTACGGCCGGCTCGACCCGGCGACAGGCGCCATCGAAGTTTGGGGCTCGCCGCGCGGCCGCGGCCCCTACGGCATCGCCACGACGCCCGACGGCCAGGTCTTTTATGCGTCGCTGGCTGGCAGCCACATCGCCGCGCTAAACTTGGAAACGGGTGAGGCCACTGTGCTCGAGCCGCCCACGGCCGGGCAGGGGGCTCGGCGCGTCTGGTCAGACTCGCAGGGGCGTGTCTGGGTTAGCGAATGGAATGCCGGGCAGTTGGGCGTCTATACGCCCGCGACGGGCACCTGGCAGGAATGGCGCTTGCCAGGCGCCAACCCCCAGGCCTACGCCGTCTATGTCGACGAGAATGACCACGTCTGGGTCAGTGACTTTGGCGCCAATTCGATGGTCCGCTTCGACCCGGCCACCGAGATCTTCCTGTCCGTCCCGCTGCCCAGCTCCCCGGCCAACGTCCGCCAGATACTCGGCCGGCCGGGTGAGGTTTGGGGCGCGGCCTCCGGCGTGGACAAGCTGATCGTGATCCGCACACGGGCTCCATAAGCGAACATAGGCGAAAAGGTGCCGGCAGGCCCGCCCATATCCCCTCTACAGCCCATTGGCGCTACGGGCGCGTCCCGAGTAATATATCGGCACCGTGTATTCCACCGGCTGACCTACTTTCAGCGGATCCAAACTTCTACATGATGTTCCTGTCTTTCAACGGCGAGGCGACGCGCCTGGCCGCGCTGCGCCAATATCGTGTCCTGGACACGCCCCCCGAAGCCGCCTTCGACGACGTGGCCTTTTTGGCGGCGCAGTTGTGCGATACCCCCTTAGCGGCGGTCACCTTTATCGATGCCGAACGGCTGTGGTTCAAGGCCCAAATCGGCCTGGAGCGACAGGCGCTGCCGCGCGACGGGTCGTTCTGCAGCCGGCTGTTGGAGCTGCCCGACCTCTTCATCGTGCCCGATGCCGCCGCCGATGCGCGCTACGAGGCCAACCCGCTGGTCACCGGCGCCCCTCACGTTCGCTTCTATGCGGGCGTGCCCCTGCTGACGGCCGACCGGCACCTGCTGGGCGCGCTGGAAATCATGGACCGCCGCCCGCGCCAGCTTCAGCCCCGGCACATTGCAAGCCTGCGCGCCCTGGCCCGCCGCGTGATCGCCCGCCTGGAAGAACAGCGCACCCTGCGCGACCACAGTGCCGCGGTCGCGGAGCTGCGCGAGGCCAACCTGGAGCTGGGCCAGGCCTACGACGCCACCTTGGAGAGTTTGGCCCAGGCCCTGGACCAGCGCGACCACGAGGTCGATGGCCACCTGGAGCGCGTGGCCGATATCACCGTGCGCCTGGCGCGGGTGATGGGCGTGCCCGAGGCCGAGTTGGTGCATACGCGCCGCGGCGCGCTGCTGCACGACATCGGCAAGATGCGCATCCCCGACAGCATCCTGCTCAAGCCCGGCGCCCTCGATGACGCCGAGTGGGAGATCATGCACCTGCACCCGGTGTATGCCCGCGAGATGCTCTGGCCCATCAGCCTGCTGCGGCCGGCGCTCGACATCCCCTACAGCCACCACGAGCGCTGGGACGGTGATGGCTACCCGCGTGGCCTCAAGGGCGACGAGATCCCCTTGTCTGCGCGCGTGTTTGCGGTGGTGGATGTGTGGGATGCCTTGCAGTCCACCCGGCCCTATCGGCCAGGCTGGTCCCCCGAGCGCGTCGCCGACTACATCAGCAAGCGCGCCGGTCTCGACTTTGACCCCATGGTCGTGGACGTCTTCCTAAAAACCGTGCTCGCGCAGAACGTTTAGAGACAAAAAAAGAGAGAGCGCCGCTCTCTCTTTTGTCTCTTCTATCCGCTGGCCGTCCCCGTCAGCTTCAGCAAGTCATAGTCTCGCGCCAACTGGTGGCGGAACTGCTGCGTGTACAGCCGGTAATAGTGGCCGCGCTGTCGCAGCAATTCGCTGTGCGCGCCCGCCTCGGCGATGCGGCCAGCCTCGATGACCAGGATGCGGTCGGCCCGGCGGATGGTGCTGAGCCGGTGGGCGATGACAAAGCTGGTGCGGCCCCGCAGCAGGTGCTCCATGCCCTTTTGGATCAGCGCTTCCGTCAGCGTGTCCACCGAGCTGGTGGCCTCGTCCATGATGAAGATCTCCGGGTCGGTCAGCACCGCGCGCGCCAGGCTGATGAGCTGCTTTTGGCCGGTCGACAGCAGGTTGCCGCCTTCACCGACCTCCTCGTCGTAGTGCTGGCCCAGCGTCATGATGAAGTCGTGCGCGCTGGCCAGCTTGGAGGCCGCCTCCACCTCCGCGTCGGTCGCGGTCAGCCGCCCGTAGCGAATGTTCTCGCGGATGTTGCCCGAGAACAAGTGTGGGGTCTGCAGCACCACGCCCACGCGGCTCTGGATGGCGTGCAGGCTCAGCTCGGTATAGTCGCGGCCGCCAATGCGGATGGTGCCGGAGCGCGGCTCGTAGAAGCGGCACAGCAGGTTGACGATGGTCGATTTGCCGCCGCCCGTCGGCCCGACCAGCGCGATGGTTTCGCCCCGCCGCACCGTCAGGCTAAAGTCGCGCAGCACGGTCTTGTCGTCCTGGTAGAAGAAGTCAACCTGGTCAAACTGGATGTCCCCCGCCAGGCTGCCCGGGTCCACCGCCCCGGGCTTGTCCACCACGTCCGGCACGGCGTCAATCAGCGAGAACATGCGCTCGGCCGAAGCGATCGAGTGCTGCATCTCGGCAAACACGCGCGCCATGTCCTGGATCGGCCACATCATGAACGTGACATAGGAGACAAAGGCCTGGAGGCCGCCGAGGGTGAGGGCGCCCACCGAGGCCTCCAGCCCGCCGTACCAGGCAATGCCGCCCAGCGCCAGCGCGCTGATGATCTGCACCATGGGCAGGAACAGCGCCGACAGCCAGGCCGCCCGGTACGATGAACGGTACATCTCGCCGGTCAGCACGCCAAACTCGGCCGTGTTGGCGTCTTCGCGGCCCAGGGCCTTCACCACCCGCACGCCGGTGATGTTCTCGTTGTAGCTCCCGGTGATGCGCGAGTTCAGCTTGCGCACGTTGCGGTACTCGACCAGGATCTTCTTGCGAAACTGGATGGCCACGTAAGCCAGCACCGGCACGATGGCCAGCACGATCAAGGCCAGGCGCCAGTTAATGCGAAACATGAAGTAGGCCGCGCTGGTGATGTTCAGCACCGCCCAGCTCGAGTCCAGCAGACCCCAGGTCACCAGCTCGGCCACCCGGTCCGAGTCGGACGTGACGCGCGACATGATCCAGCCCACCGGCGTGCGGCTGTAGTACGACAGCGACAGCTCCTGCAGGTGGTTGAACATGGTCCGCCGCAGGTCGTAGCGCACCTGCTCGCCGAGTATGCCCGTGAGGTAGATCATGCTGAAGACGGCCACGCTCTGCACGGCCAGCCACGACCCGTACTGCGTGATGATGCTGATCAGCGCCTGCCGGTTGCGCGCCACGATGCCCAGGTCTACGATGCGGCTGCTCAGGAACGTAAAGTAGGCGTCCAGGATCGACACCACCAGGATCGCGGCCATAAAGCCCGCCACCATCTTCCAGTGCGGCCGCGTCAGCCCCAGGATGCGGCGCAAGGTGCGGCCGTTGAACTGGGTGGTAAATTCCTCTTCTTCAAACGCGTAGTCGTCTGCCATGTTCAGTCTCCGACCGCCGCCTTGGCGGTCGCTCCAGCGCCGTTGGTCGGCGCCCCGCTGACCTCCTGCTCCACCTCCGCGTCGATGCGCGTCTGGATGTCGTAAATCTGCCGGTACACGCCTGGCTGCTCCAACAGCTCGGCGTGCGTGCCCTTCTGGATGATGCGGCCCTTGTCGAGCACCAGGATCAGGTCGGCGATCATGACGCTCTGAATGCGGTGGGCGATGATAAAGGTGGTGCGCGCCTTCATCAGCCGCTCCAGCGCCGCCCGTATCTCCGCCTCGGTCTCCGTGTCCACCGCCGAGGTCGAGTCGTCCAGGATCAGGATGCGGGGGTTCTTCAGCAGGGTGCGGGCCACGGCCACGCGCTGCTTCTGCCCGCCCGAAAGCGTCACGCCCTTTTCGCCCACCAGGGTGTTGTAGCCCTCGGGGAAGGTCAGGATCACGTCGTGCACCGCCGCCGCCTTGGCGGCCGCCTCGATCTCTGCCAGCGGCACATCGCGGCCCACGCCGTAGGTGATGTTCTCGCGGATAGTCCGCGAGAACAGAAACGGCTCCTGCTCGACAATGCCGATCTGGCTGCGCAAATAGCGCCGCGTGTAGCGGGTGAGCTCCACGCCATCCAGCCGCAGGCTGCCCTCCGTGTAGGCGTAGAAGCGGGGCAGCAGGTTGACCAGCGAGGTCTTGCCGCTGCCGGTGGCGCCCAGCAGGGCCACCACCTGGCCCGGCTCGCAGCGGAAGCTGATGTCGTGCAGCACCGGCGTCTCGGCGCCGTACTCAAAGCCGACGCCTTCAAACACCACCTCGCCGCGCGCGTGGCCCTCGGGCTGATGGTCGCCCGTGTCCAGGGCTTCGCGCTCCTGGCGCAGCACCTCCAGCAAGCGGCCATAGGACACCAGGCCCGTGGAGGTCTGGACGATGAGGCGGCCGAGGTTGCGCAGCGGCCAGATCAGCCAGACCACCAGGCCGGCATAGGCCAGGTAGGTGCCCGGCGTGATCGTGCCGCTGATGGCCATGCTGGCGCCGATGAAGAAGCCGGTCAGCATCTGGAGGCCGCACAGGATGTCGGTGACGGGCCAGAACAGGGCGTGCATCAGCAGCAGGCGCTTGCCCCGCATGAACTTCTCGGTATTTTGCTTGTCGAACTTGGCGCGCTCGTATGGCTGGCGCGCAAAGGCCTTCACCACCCGCACACCCGACAAGTTCTCTTGCAGGGTGGTGGAGACGATGGCCTCCTGCGCCTGGAAAGCTTCGTAGGCCGTGTTGATGCGCTTGAAGAACCAGATCGAGACCAGCAGCACAAACGGCACCACGACCACCGACACCACCGCCAATTGCAAGTTAAGCTGCAGCAGCGCCACAAAGTTCACCACGAACAGCAGCAGGATGCGGCCCACACCGATGGCTTGCTCGGAGAAGAAGCGCCGCAGCGCGTCTACGTCCGACGTGGCGCGCTGGATCAGGTCACCGGTGGGGGTCTTGGCGTGGTAGGCAAACGACAGCCGTTGCAGGTGGTCAAACACGTAGTTGCGCAGACGGCGCACCACGTTCTCGGCGGTGTAGGCCGCCAGGCGGCCGCTGAGGAACGCGAAGGCGCCCTCGAGCAGGGCCAGCACTACAAAGGCGCCCGCGAACAACGGCAGCAAATCCACCAGGGTGGCGTCGCCCAGCACGTTGTCCACAAAGTGGCGCAGCACCAGGTAGGTGACGGTCTTGGCGACCGCCGAGATGGCCAGGGTGACCGTCGCGGCCAGATAGGACAGCCGGTACCCGGTCATCAGGCGCCATAGGCCCACCAGGCGATTGTCCTGGACGGCGTTTTTCAGATCAAAGTCACTGACAGCCATGGCCCTTACCGTTGCGTCTCACGTGCGCGCGCCCGCTGACCGCGCCGCGCATTGCCAATGCCCGCCGACGGGCGGGCACAAGACCGTCAAGTATACCCGCTCAGGGGCGTTTTGTGGATGGTCCCAAAATACGAAATACGCAGCATGACTTAAGTCACTGGTGTCTTGGCCGCAATGCCGCTATGCTGAACTATCACGTGTATTTGGTATATATTTGGGAGGGTATTTCTTATGAAGTCAACGATGCCTGCCATCGCAGCGGACACGGTCGACCACCCACGCTGGGTCAACCCCCGGCCAGGCGACCTGGTAACCACACGCAGTGGCTACCCTGTTCTGTACGAAGTGTTGTGTGTGGAGACCGACGGGCTGCTGCGGGTACGCGGCCTCAACTGGGCCCCTGGCTACACAGCGCGGTGGTGGACTCGCAGGCAGTGCGGCCGGTCACCGGCATTCTCGGCGCGTCCCCGTCCGTCTAGCGCGCCCCGCAGCCACGCCCGCTTTTGGCGCAGCCGGCCAGGCCCTCAGTGCCTGGCCGGCTGCGTTAATGGGTAGCGCTCCCAAGCTGTGCCGCGTTGTCGCGCCCAACGCGTTATGTCTGCGCCGCACGGTTGCCTTGACATCCGGGTCGGCCAGCCCCACCTCTTGCTCTACAGTGTGAATTGTCTTGGCTGGCGCTGCCACCCACTCTCGGCCGGCGCGCGGTCTGTACCATCGGCCAGTGCGGCGGCTAAGCCGTGGGCTTGCGCCGGTTGAACAGCAAGCCCGACCAGGTCGCGTCCACCGACGCGCTCTTGAAGTCCACCAGACCTTGCGCCAGGCCCAGCTCGCGCACGCTGGCCTGGCTCAGCTCGCCGCTTTGGCCGGAGGTCTTCTTGGGCCAGAGCACCCACAGCCGGCTATCGCCCAGGCGGGCGGCGCGCAGGCCGATGCCCTCCTGGAGATCGCGGCGTGAGCGCACAAACCACACCACCAGCTCGGTTGCCTCGCTCATCTGCCCACGCAGCGTAACGCCAGGGGGCAAAGGCTCCAGCGTTCCGGCAAAGTCCGGGGGCGGGCTCAGGAGGGCCACCACGCTGTTGGGCTTGATGCCCAGCTTATCGGCCAGGGACTTGCCCGCGTAGCCCGCCAGCGCCGCCTCGGGCACCACCAGCGCGCGCGGCGGCCGCTCGATGGCGCGCGGCAGGTCTTCGGCCAGGTGGGTCCAGGTGCTGTAGGTCGCGTCGGGCAGGGTCTGCCGCACCAACAGCACTTTTTCGGGCAGCCCATCGACGAAGACGAGGGGAATCGGCCGCGTGGTCTTGTTGATGCGCAGCGCCACCGCCACGTCGCGGCCTTGCGCTGGCAGCCGCGAAAGGTCGATGAGCACCGCGCTGGGCGGGTCGTCGCGGATCTCGCGCAGCAGCGCCGGCCCGGCCCGGGTCTCAAACGTCGCGGCGTAGCCCAGCGCCTCCAGCCGCGCCACGCGGAGCTTGGCCTCGGGCGCGTCCCAGTGGATCAGCACAATTTTTCGGATGTAAACCTCCTCAATCGCCAGTAGGAAAATGTAGTGTTCGCCCCGGACCGGGTTTCGCCCGGTCCGGGGCGAACACTACATTCATCGATGCGGTGCCGGATGGCACCGCATCCGTTTCGCTATACCAAGGTGTACTTCAAATTTCGAGTACGGTGTCGGCGCATGCATTATGACAATGCCTTTATTGGCACGTACCCACCGATGAAGGGGTCTGTCGTCTGTCATCCGTCGTCTGGGAGCAATATTGCCGGCTCGCGCCAAATTCCCCGGTCCCGATTACAATATACAGGGTCCGTCTCCAAAGGGGAACGCGCAGCGAGACGGACCGGCGCGCGGCCTCTTCGCCGCGGCCCTCTTTTCTCAAAGGATAGGCATGCACGGGTCTAACATGTCTTCCAGCCGGACACCCTCGGCTGTGCAGGATTTTCGCGCGGCGCGCCAACGCGCCGCGCTCAAGGAATTGCTCGCGCGCCTGACGGGGCGCAGCGTGGCCTTGCTTTCTTACGACGATGTGCTGCGTCACGTGCGGCCCACCGGCAGCTCCGAGGTCGGCCTGCGCGAAATACCGCTGGATGCCATCGCCGGGAGCGTGGGCCGGTCGCTCGACTTCACGCGCGACTTCCTGCCGCGCCGCGACAGCGACGAAGAGCGCTGGTCGCGCGTGCGCACCGCCGTCACGGACCCCGCTCGCGGAGGGCTGCCGCCCATCCAGGTCTACCAGATTGGCGAGGCTTACTTCGTCATCGACGGCCACCACCGTGTTTCAGTGGCGCGCCAGATGGGCGCCCAGGACATCCAGGCCTACGTGACCGAGGTGCGCACCAAGGTGCCGCTCTCGGCCGACGTGCGCCCCGAAGACCTCATCCTGGTCACCGAGTATTCCGAGTTCCTGGAGCACACTCAGCTCGATCAGACCCGGCCCGATGCGGACCTGCGCGTCTCCGAGCCGGGGGCCAGCCAGCACCTCGAGGACCAAATTCGCCTGTACCAGCAGCAGTTGGAAGAATCACGTGGCACACCCGTACCCCTGGAGGCCGCCGCGGCCGAGTGGCACGACCATGTTTTCCTGCCGGTCATCAGCGCCATCCGTGAGCTGGGCCTGATGCGCGACTTTCCTGACCTGACCGAGGCCGACTTGTACCTGCTGGTCTCGGAGCATCGCAGCGCTTTGGAAGAGGCCCTGGGCTGGAGCATTAAGCCCGAGGTCGGCGCCAGCGACCTGGCGGCGCAGCAGGCTGACCGCCGCCGCGCGCCGGT
>CAYUYN010000068.1:0-2572 GCA_964449185.1 uncultured Anaerolineales bacterium
TTCCTCGTCACCGCCATGATCTCATCCGGCGTCAGCCCCTGTTGGAGCAAGTGCTCGCGCTTGGGCTTGAGGGCCCCGGTGGGGCACACGCCGACGCACTGGCCGCAGAAGACGCAGCTCGTTTCGGGCAGGGGCTTATCGAAGAAGGTGCCAATCTGGGTCTCGAAGCCGCGGCCTTCGAAGTTGATGGCGAAAGTGTACTGCGCATCGTCGGCGCACACCTGCACGCAGCGCCAGCACAGGATGCACTTGGCGTAGTCGCGGATAAACATGGGGTTGTCGTCGAGCACGGGGGGCTCGCGCCGCTCGGCTGCGGGGAAGCGCTCGGGCGCGGCCTGGTAGTCGCCCATGAAGGCCTGGATCTCCGGCGCCTCCGACAGGTCCACGGCCGAGTTCAGCATCTCCAGGATGGTCCGGCGGCTGCGTTCCACGCGCTCGCTGCGCGTGTGCACCTGCATGCCCTCGCTTACCGTGGCCACGCAGGCCGGGGCCAGCACGCGCGCGCCGGTGACCTCCACCACGCACAGGCGGCACAGCGCGTTGGCCGTGCAGTGCTCGTGGTAGCAGATGGTGGGGATGTGCTCGCCGGCGGCCTCGGCCGCCTTCAGCAGGGTGGTGCCGGCCGGCACGCTCACCGGCCGCCCGTCGATGGTCAGGTTGACTTCAGTCGTCATCACGTCCTCGGTCGGAGGGGCTATTCAGCGCGCCCGTGCCCAAGCCAAAGACTTCCACCTGGAACCCGCCCTGGCGCAGCACTTCGGCAAAGGCCTCGGCCACGCTGGCATCGTCTTCGACCACAAAGACCAAGCGGTTGTCCATGTTAAAGTCCCCGGTTGTCGTGTCGCCCTAGCTCCATAGTAACGCGAAGGTGCGATTATGGGAATGCCGTATCATTTCTCGGCAAACAGCTCAGGCCACAACTGCATGGCGCTCAGCACGGCGCTGGCGGCCGTCTGGCCCAGGCCGCACAGCGAGGCGTCGGTCATGGTCCAGCCCACGTCCTGCAGCCGCTGCGCGTCGCCCGGCGCGGCGTGGCCGGCGGCGACGCGCTCCAAAATCTCATGCTGGCGCTGGGTGCCGATCTGGCACGGGTAGCACTTGCCGCACGACTCGTGCGCGAAGAACCGAGCCAGCCGCGCCAGCACGTCGCGCAGGTCCCGCGTCTCGTCAAACACCATCACGACGCCCGAGCCTA
Source organism: uncultured Anaerolineales bacterium (assembly GCA_964449185.1). Classification (GTDB taxonomy): domain Bacteria; phylum Chloroflexota; class Anaerolineae; order Anaerolineales; family UBA6663; genus CAYUYN01. The sequence goes on from CAYUYN010000068.1 coordinate 1,196, forward strand.
GCGGCAGCCCAGCCGCGCGCAGGTCTTCAAAAGTCATGGGCACGTCCAGGTGGGCCGCGGTGGCAAAAGCCCCGGCCGCGCCGCCAAAGAGCACCGCCTGGAGCTTTTGGCCGCCCCGCATTCCCCCGGCCAGCTCCAAGAGCCGGCGCAGGGTCATGCCGAAGCGCACCTCATACAGGCCCGGCCGGGCCACATCGCCCGAGACGCAGAATAGCTTGGGCCCGGGCGACTTCTCGGTGCCCAGCGCGCGGTAGGCCGCCGCCCCGTGCGTGACGATGTAGGGCACGTTGCACAGCGTCTCGACGTTGTTGATGGCGGTCGGCGCGCCAAAAACGCCGTGCGTGGTGGGGAAAGGCGGCTTGACGCGCGGGAAACCGCGGTTGCCCTCGATCGACTCGAACAGCGCCGTCTCTTCGCCGCAGATGTAAGCGCCGGCGCCCTGGCGCAGCTCGACCTCAAAGTTATAATCCGAGCCCAGGATGTTCTGGCCCAGGTACCCGGCCTGGCGCGCCTCGGCCAGGGCCGCCAACAGCCGCTCGTGAGCGTGGGGGTACTCGCCGCGCACATAGAAGTAGCCCCGCGCCGCGCCGACGGCATAGGCCTCGATGATGAAGCCCTCCAGCACGCTGTGCGGGTCTTCCTCCATCAGCACGCGGTCTTTGAAGGTGCCCGGCTCGGACTCGTCGCCGTTGACGATGGCGTATTTGACCGCGCCCGGCGCCTGGCGCGCGCCCTGCCACTTGAGCCAGGTGGGGAAAGCCGCGCCGCCGCGCCCCACCAGGCCGGAGGCCTTGACTTCCGCAATAAGCTCTTCCGGCGTCATGCCCAGCGCGCGCCGCAAGCCGGCATAGCCCCCGCCGGCCTCGTACTCGGCCAGGGGCGTCGCGCGGCCATGGCCGCAGTTGCGCGTCAGCAGCCGCAGGTCCCCGCCAATGACCCCGGCCGGCGGCTGGCCGGCGGCGCTGAAGAGCGCGTCCATCTCGAAGGGGCGTATATGGCCGCGCGCCTGCTTGTTGACCAGCGCGGCCGGGGCGTGCTCGCACACCCCCAGGCAGGTCACGCGCTCGACGGTCAGGGCGCCATCGGCGCTGGTGGTGTTGACCTCCACACCGGCGTGGGCGCAGGCCGCCGCCAGCACGGCGTCGCCGCCGGCCAGCGCGCAGGCCGGGTCCGCGCACACCCGCACGATCGTGCGGCCCACCGGCTCGCGGTAGAACATCGAATAGAAGTCAATGACGCCGTACACCTCGGAGAGCGGCACGCGCAGCGCGCGCCCCACCGCGGCCGCCACCGGCTCGGGCAGGTGGCCGTACAGGTCCTGCGCGGCCTGCAGCGCCGGCAGCAGTGCGGTGCGGCCCTGCGGCGCGAAGGCCGCCA
>CAYUYN010000068.1:2672-10406 GCA_964449185.1 uncultured Anaerolineales bacterium
TTCGACGTCGAACAGATCCGTGCACAGTTCCCGGCGCTGGCCTCGGGCGCCATCTTCTTTGACAACCCCGGCGGCACCCAGGTGGCGCGGCGCGTGGTGGAGCGCATGAGTGAGTACCTGGTGCGCTGCAATGCCAATCACGGCGGCGCCTTCTACACCTCCATCGAGTCCGACGCCGTGCTCGACGCCGCCCACGCCGCCATGGCCGACTTCCTGGGCGCCGGCTCGCCCAACGAGATCGTCTTTGGCCCCAACATGACCAGCCTCACTTTCACGCTCTCGCGCGCGCTAGGCCGCCGGCTGGCCCCCGGCGATGAAATCGTGGTCACGCGGCTGGACCACGACGCCAACATCGCGCCGTGGCTGCTGCTGGCCGAAGACCGCGGCGCGGTGGTGCGCTGGGTGGACCTCCGGCCGGAAGACTGCACGCTGGACATGGGCGACTTCGAAGCCCAGATCAGCGACCGCACCAAGATCGTGGCCTGCGGCTATGCCTCCAACGCCGTCGGCACCATCAACGACATCCAGGCCGTGGTGCAGATGGCGCACGCCGCCGGCGCCCTGTGCTATGTGGACGCGGTGCAGTACGCGCCGCACGGCCCCATCGACGTGCAGGCCCTGGACTGCGATTTCCTGGTCTGCTCGCCCTACAAGTTCTTTGGGCCGCACGCCGGGGTGCTGTTTGGCAAGTATGCGCTGCTCGACGGCCTGCGCGCCTACAAGGTGCGCCCGGCCGAGGACAAACCGCCGCACAAGTTCGAGACCGGCACGCAGAACCACGAGGGCCAGGCCGGCACTTTGGGCTGCATCGAGTATTTTGAATGGCTGGGGGGCCAGTTGGGCAGCCAGGGCACCCGCCGCGACAAGCTGGTGCGCGCCATGACGGCGCTGGCAGACTACGAGCGCGAGCTGGGCGCACACCTGCTTGAGGGGCTGCAGACCATTGCGGGGCTGAAGATCCGGGGCATCACCCAAGGCGATCAGCTCACGCGGCGCGTGCCGACCGTCTCGTTCACCCTGGCCAACTGGCACCCGCGCCAACTGGCCGAGCGGCTGGCCGCCGAGCGCATCTACACCTGGGATGGCAACTACTACGCCCTGGCCATCATGGAGCGGCTGGGTCTGCAAGAGAGCGGCGGCATGCTGCGCGTGGGCCTGGCGCATTACAACACCCGCGCCGAGGTGGACCGGTTGATCAGCGTGCTGGCTGGGTTGTAAGCAGCAGTGGGGAGATTAAACAGACAAGCCTCTGAGTGAGGGGGGCACCCAGAGACTTGTCTGTGACGGTAATATATATCAAGTCGATGGCCGGAGTCAAGAGTTTTTTGGTTAGAAATCCATTCAACCAGGAGCTTTCATCTGTTGAAAGTCACTTACAGTGTTTTGAGCAGTCTCGTTCGAGACCATGTGAACGAAGCCCATCGACACCTTCATGCCCGCTTGCCTCGCGCATCCCCCATGAGTACCACCCGGTTGTGATGCAAACGCTTTCAGGGGAGCGCGTTCGATCGCGCTTCTAAACTTTCTCCGTTGCGCAACGTTCGGCTTCGGGCGGCGGGAGATTTGTGACAACAAAAAGAGTGTGGCCGGGCGGTCAAACCGCCCGGCCACACTCTTTTCCTGCGCGCTGGTGCCCCCGGCAGGAATTGAACCCACATCTAAGCCTTAGGAGTGCCTTGTTCTATCCGTTGAACTACGGGGGCAGTTCAGCCCAATTATACCTCGGCTGGATAAGGATCGGCCACGGACGCGGCTTCGCCCACTACCTCGTACACCACCACCGCCTCCACCCGCCCGCGCATGGGCCGCGCCCCGAGCGACTGCACGGCCACCGCGCCCTCCACCTCGCGATGGGTGGCCGCGCTGATGAGGGTCTGCCCGGCGTGAGCGTCTTCCGTCAGGCGCTTGGCCACGTTGACCGTGTCGCCAATCACGGTGTAGTCCATCACCTTCTCGGTGCCGATGTTGCCCACCGTGGCGTCGCCCGAGTGCAGGCCGATGCCCAGGCCCAGCCCGGCCAGCCCCGGCGAGCGCGCCAGCAAATCGGCAAACAGCGCCTGCATCTCCAGCGCCGTGCGCACGGCCCGCAGCGCATCATCGGGGCCGGCCAGCGGCGCGCCGTAGAAGGCCATGATGGCGTCGCCCAGGTACTTGTCGAAGGTGCCGTGGTGCTTGAAGACCACCGCCGTCAGCTCGTCGAAGATGTGGTTGAGCGCCTCCACCACCTCGGCCGCGCTGTGGCGCTCGGTGAACTCGGTGAAGCCGCGGATGTCGGCGAACAGCACCGTGATGTGCCGGCTGTCGCCGCCCAGCTTGAGGTGCTTCTCCGGGTCCTTGAGGATGGCGTCGGCCACGGCCTCGGCCACGTAGCGGTTGAGCGCGCCGCGCAGCATGTCGTTGCGGGCGGCCAGTTGGTCGTTGAGCTGCTTGATCTTCAGCAGGGCGCGGGCGCGCGTCATCAGCAGCATTGAAGAATAAGGCTTGGTGATGAAGTCGTCGGCGCCGGCGTCGAGGGCGCGGATGCGCTCCTCATCGCTCTCCATGACGGTGACGATGATGACCGGGGTGAACTGCGTGCCGGGGCGCGCCTTGAGGACCTTGCAGGCGTCAATGCCGTCCATGCGCGGCATCTGCATGTCCATGATGATCAGGTCGGGCGGCTCGCGCGTGGCCTGCTCGACCGCCTTAACGCCGTCGGCGGCCGAGCTCACGTCGGCCCCCATGTGGCTGAAGTAGGTCACGACCAGGTCGCGGTTGAGCCAGTCGTCGTCAACGACCAGGACTTTAGGCTTGCGTGGAAAATCGCTGTCGACCAAGTCCACGGTGGGCTCCCCAGTTGCCAAACAGCCGCGGCGCGGCGCCGCGCCGACTATTCCAGCCGGCCGGTGGTCAGCGCCTTCTTGACCTCGCCGATGAGCTGCGTCACCGGGATGTCGCGCGGGCAAGCCTCGGTGCAGTTAAAGACCGTGCGGCAGCGCCACACGCCCATCTGCTCGTTCAGCACTTCCAGGCGCTGCTCGGCGGCGCGGTCGCGGTCGTCAAAGATAAAGCGGTGGGCCTGCACGATGGCGGCCGGGCCGACGTACTGGCCGTTGCTCCAGAACGACGGGCAAGAGGTGGTGCAGGCCGCGCACAGGATGCACCAGGTGCCCTTGTCGAAGCGCTCGCGCGCCTCCGGCGACTGGAGCCGCTCGCGGCCGTCGGCCGGCAGGGGCTCGTCGTTGACCATGTACGGCATCACCGAGCGATAGTGGGCAAAGAAGGGCTCCATGTCCACGATCAGGTCCTTGAGCACCGCCAGCCCCAGCATGGGCTCGACCGTGACCGTGCCGCCGTCCTTGGCGATGTCCTTCATCAGCACCTTGCAGGCCAGCCGGTTGCGGCCATTGACGCGCATGCTGTCCGAGCCGCAGATGCCGTGCGCGCACGAGCGCCGCAGGGCCAGGGTGCCGTCCTGGTACCACTTCACCTCGTGCAGGGCGTCCAGCAGCCGGTCGCCCGGGTCCACCTCCACCGGGTAGGTTGCCCAGTGCGCCTTCTCGTCGGCCTCGGGGTTGTAGCGCTTGATCTTAAGCGTGACTTTCATCAATAGACTCTTTCTTTCGGTTCGAACGTCGTAATCACCACCGGCCGGTACTTCAAATCCACCGGGCTGGTGTTGAGCGCGGCGCCCGAGGGCCGGGTGGGGCTGGCAAAGGAGTGCTTGAGCCAGTTGACGTCGTCGCGCTTCGGGAAGTCCTCGCGCGAGTGGCCGCCGCGGCTTTCGGTGCGGTTGAGGGCCGCGGCGGTGGTAACTTCGGCCAGGTCCAGCAGGCAGCCCAGCTCGTAGGTCTCCAGCAGGTCGGTGTTGAAGCGCTTGCCCTTGTCGTCGATCTGCACGCCGGCGAAGCGCTGCTTCAGCTCGCGCACCTTGGCCAGGGCGGTCGTCAGCAGTTCCTTGTCGCGAAAGACGCTGACGTTGTCCATCATAATCGCCTGCATCTCGGTGCGGATTTTGGCGGCCTTCTCCTTGCCGGTGTTGGTGCGGATGCGGTCCAGCTCGCCGACGATTTCGGCTTCGGGGTTGGCCGGCAGGGGCGCGAAGGTCGCCGTCTGGCAGAAGTCGGCCAGGGCCTTGCCGCCGCGGCGGCCAAACACCACCAAGTCCACCAGCGAATTGGTGCCCAGGCGGTTGGCGCCATGCACCGACACGCAGGCGCACTCGCCCGCCGCGAACAGCCCGCCCACCAGGCCGTCAGCCTCGTTCGAGCGCACGCGGCCGTCGTTGTCGGTGGGGATGCCGCCCATGGCGTAATGGGCCGTGGGCTGGATCGGCACCGGTTCCTGCATCGGGTCCACGCCCTGGTACACCCGCATCATCTCGATGATGTCGGGCAGCTTGGCCTCCAGCTCGTGCTGGGTCACCGTCCGGCCGCCAGGCGCGCTCTTGTGGCGGTTGATCGACTCGGGCCGGATGTCGAGGTAGACGTAGTCCTTGCCGCCAATGCCCCGCCCAGCCTTGACCTCCAAATAGATGCAGCGCGAGCACACATCGCGCGAGGCCAGGTCCTTCATGGTCGGCGCGTAGCGCTCCATAAAGCGCTCGCCCTTGTCGTTCAGGAAGATGCCGCCCTCGCTGCGGGCCGCCTCGGACAACAGAATGCCCATCTTGTACATGCCGGTTGGGTGGAACTGGAAGAACTCCATGTCTTCCAAGGGCACGCCGCGCCGGTAGGCGGCCGCCACCGGGTCGCCGGTGAGCGAGTGGGCGTTGGAGGTGACCTTGAACATGCGGCCAAAGCCGCCGGAGGCCAGCAGGACGGCCTTGGCGTGGAAGACGTGGTACTCGCCCGAGTCGATGTTGATGGCGACCACGCCGCTGCAGACGTTGTTCTGGATGATCAGGTCCACGACGAAGTACTCGTCGAAGAAGGTCACCTGCTGCTTGACGCAGTTCTGGTAGAGGGTCTGCAGGATCATGTGGCCGGTGCGGTCGGCCGACTTGCACGCGCGCATCACCGGCCGCTCGCCGTAGTTGGCGGTGTGGCCGCCGAAGCGGCGCTGCTCGATGCGGCCCTCGGGTGTGCGGTCGAACGGCAGGCCCATGTGCTCCAGCTCGATGACTGCGTCAATGGCATCCCGCGCCAGGATCTCGGCTGCGTCCTGGTCCACCAGGTAGTCGCCGCCCTTGACCGTGTCGTACATGTGCCATTCCCAGTGGTCTTCTTCCATGTTGGCCAGCGCCGCGGCGATGCCGCCCTGCGCCGTGCCGGTGTGCGACCGGGTTGGATACAGCTTGGAGATCACGGCCACCTTGGCCGACTTGGAGGCGTGCAGGGCCGCCATCAGGCCCGCGCCCCCCGCCCCCACGATCAGGGCGTCAAACTGGTGGAACTGTGTCAAGGGTTACCTCCCGCGGAGCGCCATAGGGCTTCCAGGGCGCGGAAATTCTTTTCAAATTCGGCTGAGTCCTGCCTCAGGCTTTTAAGTTCCATCAGCGGCAAGATCTCTTGAAATTGCCTGTCCAACTGTTCCCATGCGATGCGCCGGTCCTGTAGCAGCAGGACCACGTCTCTTAGGTCCTGGCGGCGGCCGCGCTCCACCTTGCTGAGTGACGTACTGTACAGGTCAAAATGAAAGACATTGACCTGCCCAAAAGTGCCAATGAAAATGTGCCGGTTGGCGTACCCAGCCGGCAGGGGTATAAAATCGCTGGGCGACGCCTCCTCCACATTAATGTCCAGCGTCTGCTTGACCTCGCGTATCACCTGGATCAACGCGCCATGGTCAGCATTGGCGACCTCGATTACAAGGTCAACATCCATCGTTTGCTGGCGGAGCCCTTCAAAGACCATTGTCGTGCCGCCCACCAAAAATAGGCGGCCGGGCCGGCGATATTGTTCACCGACTGAGCGTAGAAAACGCTCAATGAGCGGACGATCAACCGTGCGCCGGAGCGACATGCCGTCGAGCCCGAGATTTGATCCGCTCAATAATCAGCGAAAAGACCCCTTCATACTCCGAAAGATGGTTGCCGCGCTCAGCCGTGTGGGCCGCGTGCCAATTAGCCAAGGCATGCAAGCCCGCTTTGCCGTACAGATCGTCTGGATGCGGTAAGCCCAGCGACTGCGAGAAGTAATCTGGCAGAGGCGCCACCGGCGACTGATAATGACCAAGACGTGTCAGCCACATCGATTGCAGATAGACCGCCGCCATGTAATGGGCCGCCAACTCCGTGGCCGCCGGCTCGGGCAAAGCCGGGCGCACGCTGGCAACGAGCGGCGCCAGGTGTGGCTGCACCAGGAACAGCGCGATCAGCGCCTGCCGCAGCCGCGGGTCCTCGTGACCGGCCAGGGCCTCAATCAGGGCGCGCTCATCGATCGGCTCGCCCTCGGCGTCGCGCGGCGCGAGATAATCCACGCCGCGTTCGCGCAGGGCCGCCACCAACCGGTCGCGCTCGTCCCAGTTCACGGCATCTCCCTACTGCGCTACCCCGCCAAAAATCGCCACCGCGCCAATGGACGTAATCACCACCCAGCTCACAATGATGGCCAGGCGCAGGCGCCGGTTCCAGACCGGGTTGGTCACATAGTCGCTCATCACGGTGCGCAGACCGAACATGCCGTGCAGGAAAGAAAAGGCCAGCAGCGCCAGGTCATACGCGCGCCAGCCCCAGGTGGCCCAGCGCAGCGCCACGAAGTCCAGGTCGATGGCGTGTACGCCGACGAGCACGTCCTGGATGGCCACGTGGATCCACACCAGCGGGATCAGCAGCACGCCGCTCCAGCGCATAAACTGCCAAATGTAGGTTTCCAGGGTCTTGGGCACCGGCACGCTGCGCACGCTGCTGCTGGGCGGGGGGTTGCGCAGCCGGCCGCCCAGCGCCAGCACGCCCAGGATGACGAAGAAAATGATGGGGATGGACACCACCGAGAAGTTGGTGCGCGCGGCCACGTCGATGGTCTCTGCGGTCGCGCAGGTGGTGCAGAGGTTGTTGACGTAGAGCGCGCGGCCCATGAAGAAGGCCGCCGGCAGCCACAGCAGCGCCGTCAGCCCGGCCACCTTCCAGAAGGCCTGCCGCTCGAAGTCCTTGTTCCACCAATAGGGAAAGGCGTCGTACAGGATGATCTTGAGGCCGTTGACGCCGTGAAACAGGACGGCGGCCACCAGCAAAATCTCGCCCAGCATAAAGGGCGTGCTGCGGTAGATGGCGATGGCGTGGGTGTACAGCTCCGGGGCGCCCAGCATAGCGCCAAAGTACACGGTGGAAGTGTCGACGATGTGGATGGCCAGGAAGAGCAGGGTGCCCAGGCCGGCCAGCCGGTGGCCGATGTAGCTGAGGTGGCCCTCCCGCCCGCGATACAGCAGGCCCTCCACGAAGTTCGACACGGTTGAACCGAGCGCGCTCATAAACTCTCCCCGAGTTGTGGTCGTTTCGCTGCAAACGTAGAGATTGTAACACTACTGGTGAGTATATTGTATTCAAAAAGCCGGTAGCGCGTATAAGGTGGAGTGATGGCGCCGAGCGGTCTCAGCTTGGCCCCTGGCGCCCAATGCGGTGCGGGGTCGTGGGGACGCGCCGCGCGAACTGGCGCCCTCTCCCGGCGGGAGAGGGCGGGGTGACCCTGGCCCCGAGCGCAGCGCAGGGGGGTGAGCAGCCGGTGCCATCGGCACTGGACTTACCGGATAAACCAGGTAAGTACAAGCAATCAAGTTCTGTCGCAACGGCCCGTGGCCAGGAGGCACCCCCTTCCC
>CAYUYN010000068.1:10506-14647 GCA_964449185.1 uncultured Anaerolineales bacterium
TTAGGTCCGTCGGCCGCATCCTTCAGGTCTTTCGTGTCTCTACTTAGCCCTCATTCGTCCAGCACGGAGAGCTGCCCAAAGGCAGCCGCGATCGCGGGATCGAACTGGGTGCCGGCCAGGCGGTGGATCTCGTCGCAGGCCGAGGCGCGCGAGCGCGCCGGGCGATAAGGGCGCTCGCTGGTCATGGCGTCGAAGGCGTCCACCACGCCCAGCAGCCGCCCTTCCACCGGGATGGCCGTGCCGGCCAGGCCATGGGGGTAGCCCGAGCCGTTCCAGTGCTCGTGATGGTGCAGCACGTAGGGCACGGCGCCGCGCAGGTGGTCCACCCCCGCCAGCATCTGGGCGCCGTCCGCGGGGTGGCGGCGCAGCACTTCCCATTCGGGCAGGGTCAGTTGGCCGGGCTTATTCAGGATGGCGCGCGGCACCAGGATCTTGCCCATGTCGTGCAGCAGCGCCCCGAATTCCAGCACGGCCAGGGCCTCTTCGTCCCAATTCAGCGCGCGGGCCAGCGCCAGGGCGTAGCGCTGCACGCGCTCCACGTGGCCGCGGGTGTTGCGGTCGCGGGCCTCGATGGTGTTGGCCAGCATCTGGACCGTCTGCAAGTGGGCGGCGTGCGTGTCGAAGCGCTCCACGGCCCGGCGGCGGGCCAGCTTGGCGGCCACGGCCACGCTCAGGTCGTCGGCGTCGAAGGGCTTGAAGAGATAGTCATCGGCGCCCAGCACGCGCGCCTGCGAGGTGGCCGCGTTCTCGGTGCGGGCGCTCAGGAACAGGAAAGGCACGGCCGCGCCGGTGGGGTGGGCGCGCACCGCCTTGAGCAGCCCAAAGCCGTCCAGGAACGGCATCATCACGTCCGAGACGATCAGGTCCGGCGTTTCGTGCTCGAAGGACCGTAGAGCCTCGCGGCCATTGGGCGCGCAAGTGACACGGTAGCCGTCCGTCTCCAGGACGTCCCGCATGACTTCCATGATATCGGCGTTATCTTCGGCGACAAGGATGTGCGACGGCACGCGGGCAAGCCTTTAGGGGTAAGCGGTGGGCAGGTCGGTCGGCAGTGTTAGAAACTCGTTATGAAGCAGGCATAGTATACACGATCTGGCACCCCCACTCCCACACCCCCACACCCTCACACTCTTCTCCCATGCCTCGTGGCCCGTCGTGTCTTCGTGTCTTGGTGGTGAAAGTCTGTCGCGCAGAAGCCGCTTCACCCACCCCAATGCTATACTAGCCCCGCCATGCCCTCCCGCAGCCTCCTCTCCGTCGGCATCGACGTCGGCACCACCACCACCCAATTCGTCTTCTCGCGCCTCAGCCTCGCGGACACGGCCCGCCCCGGCCAGGTGCCCCGCATCGGCATCACCGGCAAGACCGTCCTCTACCAATCGCCCATCCTGCTCACGCCCCTGGCCGACCGCGATACGATCGACGCCGCCCGCCTGACCGAGCTGGCCCGCCGCGAGTATGCCGCCGCCGGGGTGGACCCCTCGCAGGTGGAGACCGGCGCCGTCATCATCACCGGCGAGGCGGCCAAGAAGAAGAATGCCGACGACATCCTGCGCGCGCTGGCCGGGCTGGCCGGTGAATTCGTCGTCACCGTGGCCGGGCCGCATCTGGAAAGCCTCATCGCCGGGCGCGGGTCGGGCGCGGCCCAGCATTCGCAGCAGCATTTTTCCAAAGTCACCAATGTCGATATCGGCGGGGGCAGCGCCAACTCGGCGGTGTTCCACGCCGGGGCTCTCGTGGCCGCCGCCGCCATGAACTACGGCGGGCGCATCCTGGAAGTCGAGCGCGCCACCGGCCGCGTGCGGCATGTGGCCGACCCGGCGCGGGCCATCCTGGCAGACCTGAACCTGCGGCTGGCCATTGGCGACGCGCCCTCCCTGGAGCAGTTGCGGCGCTTTACCGACCGCATGGCCGACCTGACCGTGGAGCTCATCGAAGGCACGGCCTCGCCGTTGGCCCAGAAGCTGTACCTCACGCCCCCGGCCCCGGTCTCGGGCCGCGGCTCGCTGCTCATGCTCTCGGGCGGCATCGGCCACTACTTCTACGATCCCCTGCCCATCCATTCGGTGGCCGACACCGCGCTGCACGACGACGTCGGCCCCCTGCTGGCCGAGTCCCTGCGGCAGCACCCCGGCCTGCGGGCCTACACCACCACCCGCCCGGCCGAGACACTGCGCGCCACGGTGCTGGGCGCCAGCACCCAGACCGTCACGCTCTCCGGCTCCACCATCTGGGCGGAACCAAACCTGCTGCCCCTGCGCAATGTACCTGTGGTCCGGCCGCGCCTCGGCGACGACCTCAAGCCCGGCCCGGTCGCGGCCGCCATCGGCGACGCCGTCCGCCGCTGGGACATCAACCTCGCCAGCGACTATTTCGCGGTCGCGCTTGAACTAAACCAGCCTTTAGACTACACTTTGCTGCTCCAACTGGCCACGGGTCTGAACGAATTTGCCGCCGCGCTGCCGGCTGGCCGGCCGCTGCTGGCCATCATCGAGCGCGACTACGCGCAGGCCCTCGGCCAGACCGTCAAAGCCATGGCGCCCGACCGTCCCCTGCTGGTCATCGACCAGGTGGGCCTGGCCGAAGGCGACTACATCGACATCGGCGCCCCGCTCATGGATGGGCGCGTGGTGCCGCTGAGCGTCAAGACCCTGGTGTTCTACCACTGACCCATGCTCCTCCGCACCAAGCTCTTCGGCAAGACCTACGAGTTCCCCGACCTGCGCCTGCTGATGGGCAAGGCCAACGAGGAAAAATCCGGCGACCGGCTGGCCGGCGTGGCGGCCGAGACCACCGCCGAGCGCGCCGCCGCGAGGTTCGTGCTGGCCGAGGTGCCCCTGCACGTGCTGCGCGCCAACCCGGCTGTGCCTTACGACCAGGATGAGGTCACGCGCGTCATCCACGACGCCGTCAACGAGACCATCTACGCCGAGATCAAGGACTGGACCGTCGGCCAGCTGCGCGAGTGGCTGCTGGCCGACACCACCACCGGCGCGCTGATCCGCCGCGCCGCCAATGGCCTGACGGCCGAGATGATCGCCGCCGTGACCAAGCTCATGTCGAACCTGGACCTCATTTACGCCGCCAGCAAGCTCCGCGTCAGCGCCCACTGCCACAACACCATCGGCCTCCCCGGCACGCTCTCCAGCCGCAACCAGCCCAACCACCCCACCGACTCGCCCGAGGGCATCCGCGCCAGCATTTACGAAGGTCTGGCCTACGGCTCCGGCGACTCGGTCATCGGCATCAACCCGGTCGATGACTCGTACGGCTCGGTGGCGCGCCTGCTGGAAATGACCTACGGCATCATCCAGACCTGGGCCATCCCCACCCAAAACTGCGTGCTCGCGCACGTAACCACGCAGATGAAATGCCTGCAAAACGGCGTGCCCGTGGGCCTGGTCTTCCAATCACTCTGCGGCTCGCAGAAGGGCAACCAGGCCTTCGGCATCTCCGTGGGCCTGCTGGATGAGGCCTATGCCCTGGCCCAGAAGCACTGCTTCCCGGCCGGGCCAAACTTCATGTACTTCGAGACCGGCCAGGGCTCGGCGCTCTCGGCCGACGCGCACAACGGCTGGGATCAGCTCACCCTGGAAGCCCGCAACTACGGCCTGGCCAAACGCTACCATCCCTACCAGGTCAACACCGTGGTCGGCTTTATCGGCCCGGAGTACCTGTACGACGCGCGCCAGATCCAGCGCGCCGGCCTGGAAGACCACTTCATGGGCAAGCTCACCGGCCTCCCCATGGGCTGCGACGCCTGCTACACCAACCACGCCCGCGCCGACCAGAACGCCATCGAGAACCTGGCGGTGATGCTGACCGCTGCCGGCTGCAACTTCTTTATGGGCGTGCCCATGGCCGACGACGCCATGCTCTCCTACCAGTCCACCTCCTTTCACGACACGGCCACGCTGCGCCAGCTCTTCCGGCTGCGCCCCGCGCCCGAGTTCGAGGCCTGGCTGGAAGGGCTCGGCCTGATGCGCGGCGGCGTCCTCACCGAGAAGGCCGGCGACCCGACCTTCTTCTTAAAGCGCTAGGGAAACGCTATGGACGAAGCCAGGCTCAACGCCATCGTCGAAGCCGTAGTCCAGGAGCTGCGGGCCACGGCCGTCGCCCAGCCGGCCCGCGCCCCTGCGCC
>CAYUYN010000069.1:0-4605 GCA_964449185.1 uncultured Anaerolineales bacterium
GCTGGAGGGCGGCCTGCGCCGCTTGCGTCTGGCGCTGCGCGTCTTCGGCCTCGGCCGCCAGGCGTTCGGCCTCGGCCTGGGCGGCGACGGCCCGCTCGGCTTGTTCGGCCACTTGCGTCTGCAGGGGCGGCAGCTCAGCCAGCAGGGCCTCGCGCTGGCCGGCCAGCGAGCGCTGCCGCTCGTCGGCCACGGCTAGCTCGCGCGCCAGGGTTTCGCGCTCGGCGTGCAGGCGGGCGTCGTCGCCGCGGCCGGTGTTCAGCTCTGCCCGCACCTCGGCCAGGCGGGCGCGCAGGCCGGCCACTTCCTGGTCGTAGTTCTCCTGCTGGCCCTGGAGCACGGTCAGCTCGGCGGCGGTCAGCTCGGCCTCGGTGCGGGCCTGTTCGAGCGCGGCCACGGCGCGGTGCCAATGGTAGCCGTACCACAGCTTGAGCACGGCGTGCAGGTCGTCCTTCACCTGGTTGTAGTCGCGCGCGCGTTGGGCCTGGCGCTCGAGCGAGCGCAGGCGCGGCTTGATCTCCGCCAGGATGTCGAGCACGCGCTCCAGGTTGCGCTGGGTGTTCTCGAGCTTGCGCAGGGCATCTTCGCGCTTGTTGCGGTAGCCGCCAATGCCGGCGGCTTCTTCAAACAGCGCGCGGCGCTCCTCGGCCTTGAGCGAGAGAGCCGTGTCGATCAGCCCCTGGCCGATGATGGTGTAGGTGCGCTCGGCCAGGCCGCAGCGCGCCAGCAGTTCGCTGATGTCGCGCAAGCGCACGCGCTGGCCGTTGAGCAGGTACTCGTTCTCGCCGTCGCGATAGGCGCGGCGGGCGATGGAGACCTCGCTGTAGTCGATTGGCAGCCAGCCGTCGGTGTTGTCGAAGGTCAGGGTGGCCTGGGCCATGCCGGCGCGCGGGCGCAGCTCGCTGCCGGCAAAGATCATATCTTCGGTCTTCTTGCCGCGCAGCAGGCCAAAGGACTGCTCACCCAGCACCCAGCGGATGCTGTCGACGATATTGGATTTGCCGCTGCCATTCGGACCGACGATGGCGGAGATGCCTTCGCTGAACAAGAACCCGGTCTTGGTGGCGAAGGTTTTGTAGCCGTGCAGGTCAAGTTGTTTGAGTCGAAGGGGCATACGGTTGAGGTTTCTATCCAGTTGGAGGTAGGCGAGTCGAGGGATTATAGCATTGGTACTTGGTTATTAGTAATGGTCCATGGCAGTCAATGAATGGGGCGGTGCGGGTCGCTTAGCGACCCGCACCGCCCCATAATTGCCACTCACCGAAGCGCGGCCTAGAACGCAATCGACTCCGCGGCGGCCATGCCGAGCAGGGCCAGCGCGATGAGGATGGCCAAGTGCATGGCGCTCTCGCCTAGCTTGCTGCCGAGAGCCTGGGCTTCCTTGAGCTGTTCGGGGTCGGGCGGGCCCTGGCGCGCGACCATTTGCTTGGCCAGCTCGCCCGCGCGCCGACTGACGGGCGCGGTGATGAAGTTGCCGTGCAGGAAGGCCAGGATGCCAAAGATGGCGCCGATGGTCAGGACGATGCCGGGGCCGCTGCGGAGATAGTCCATGTTCAGGTTGCCCGTGAGCGGATAAAAGACCAGCGCGCCCGAGACGACCGTGATGCCCGAGGCGATGGCAAAGGCCTTGCTCAGGCGGCCGCTCAAGGCCAAACGCTGCATGAACTTGCCGCCGTCCGGGCCGGCCGCCTGCACGGTGGGCAGCAGCACGCCGACGAGAAAGAACGCGCCGCCGGCCCAAAACGTCGCGGCAAAGATGTGGAGGATGCGGAACACGGTGACGAAGATAGCCATGGTGAAAAACTCCTGTGCGACTGAGAGGTGAAACGTAGTATAGACCGTCTCAGGGCAAAGAATCAATCCTTCGTTGTCATTGGAAGAAAGTGTTACGAGGCGTTGGCTGGCGGCTGCACTTCGCCTTGCAGCAGCGTTACGCGCAAGCCGCCATTGACCAGCCGCAGGCTGCGCCGGTCATCGAAGCGCAGGCCGCTGCCGCGGGCGAGGCGCGGGTCGCCGGCCAGGAGGGCCACGTGCCAGCCGGGGCAGCGGGCGCGCAGGGTCTTGCCAAACTGGGCGTAAAGATTGCGCAGGTCGCCGCTGTCTTTCACCCGCACCCCGTAGGGCGGGTTGGTCACCATCCAACCCGGGCCGGGCGGGGCCTCCAGCGCCGATACGGCACGGCGCACGAACTGGACGTGTTCGGCGACGCCGGCCCGTTCGGCGTTCGCCACGGCGGCCTCGATGGCGCCGGCGTCGCGGTCCGAGCCCCAGATCGGCGGGGCAGACGGGCGGCGGGCGGCGTTGGCCTCGGCCAACAACGTTTGCCAAAGGTCGGGCTGGAAGCCCGGCCAGTCCATAAAAGCAAAGCGGCGGGCCCGGCCGGGGGCCAGGTTGAGCGCCAGCAGGGCCGCCTCGATGGGGAGGGTGCCCGCGCCGCAGAATGGATCGAGCAGGGGCGAGGTCCGGTCCCAGCCGCTGGCGAGCAGCATGGCGGCGGCCAGAGTCTCGCGCAGGGGGGCCTTGGCCGTGGCCAGCCGGTAGCCGCGCTGGTGGAGCAAGGCCCCGGACGTGTCGAGGCTGATGGTGCACGTGTCGCGCACCAAGCGCACGATCACCAGGGCCGGCGGCGGGCCGGTTTGATCACCGCCGGCCGCGTCTTCGGCTTCATCACTGCCTTTGACCCGCGCCACGGCCTGGCCCAGCCGGTCAGAGATGGCCCCGGCCACGCGCTCGGCGACCGCATCCGAGTGATAGAGCTTGGACTTGTGGCAGGTGGCCTTGATGGCCACGGGCTGGCCGGACCGCAGGTAGCTGGCCCACGCCAGGCGGCTGCCCTTGGCGCGCAGCTCGGAGAAGGAGGCGGTGTAGAACTCACCCAAACGCAGCAGCACGCGGCTGGCGGTGCGAAGGTGCAGGTTGGCCCGGTACAGGTCACGCTCGCTGCCGCTAAAGGACACGCCGCCGGTAGTCGGCTCGCCGGGCAGTCCAAGCTGCTGCAATTCTTGCTGGACGATCGGCTCCAGGCCGGGCGCGGCCACGGCAAACAAGGCCAGGCCGGGGGCGGCAGCGACACGGCTGGCAGGGGACCGCGCGGGACGTTCGAGTTTGGGCATGGCTAGCCTTCGCAGAAGCGCGGGTGGCGCGAGCGCGGCCGGGCCACGATCTCATCCACCGCGCGCACGTGGGTGCTGAGCAGCCGCTGGGCGCGCGTGCAGCGCAAGCTCAGGTTGCGCGCCCGTACCAGGCCCGAGCCGGCCACGGTGCCGGGGAGCACCGTGCTGCCGCGTGGTTGACCCAGGGCCGCGAGCAGCTTCAGGCCAAAGTCCCAGCGGTTGAGGGCCTGCGGCCCGCCCAGGTTGAATGGCCCGGCCAAGTCGGGGCGCGCTGACAGCTCCAACAGCGCGTCGGCCAGGTCGTGCAGGTGCACCGGACAGCGGATCTCGTCGGTGAAGAGGGTCACCCGTTCGCCGCGGCGCATGCCGTCCACCAACCAGGTGGTCTGCCGGTCCAACGGCTCCAGTGACCAGATGAGAGAAGGTCGCACGATGGCGGCGGAGGGGCAGTAGGCGGCCACGGTCGCTTCGGCGGCGGCCTTGGCGCGGCCATAAGCGCCCAACGGCGCCGTGGGCGCCTCGTCGTCGTAGGGGGCGTGCTCGCCGTCAAAAACCATGTCGGTGGAGAGGTGCACCAGGCGCGCACCGTGGGCTTGCGCCGCGCAGGCTAAATGCCTGGCGGCCGGCTCGATGGCGGCGATGTTGGCGGCGTCGCGGTTGGAGCAGGCGGTGTGCAGGATGGCATCGGGCCGCAGGTCGGCCACCAGGGCTGCGACGGCCTCGGGCTGGCTGAGATCGAGCGGCACGACCTGGCCGGCGCTGGCGGAAAAAGGCCGCGAGAAATAGGTGCCGTGGACGTCCCAGCCGAGCGCGGCGGCGGCCTGCATCAGATAGGCGCCCAGGTAGCCCGAGCCGCCGGTGATCAGCAGGCGGGTCACGTCAGGCCAACTTTAATCAGGGCCGCCCGGGCCGCGACTTGCGTGGCGGCCTGTTTGTTGGGGCCGGTGCCGGTGCCGTAGGTCTCGCCGCCCACGACCACTTCGATGGTGTACTCGCGGCTGTGGTCGGGGCCGCTGACCGAGAGGGTGTTGTAGCGCGGGGTTTGGCCGAGCTTGGCCTGCGCCCATTCCTGGAACAGGCTCTTGGCGTCCACATCGCGGTCGGTCAGCAGGATGTTGTCGACCGACTCCGCAAACAGCGGCTCCACAAACAGGCGCACGGCTTCCAGGCCCGAGTCGAGGTAGTAAGCGCCCATGACGGCCTCAAAGGCATCGGCCAGCAGGGTCTGGCGCTGGCGGCCCCCGGATTCGGCTTCGCCCTTGCCCAGCCGCAGTTGGCTGCCCAGCGCCTGGTCTTCGGCAAAGCGGGCCAACTGATTGGTGTTGACCAGGGCGGCGCGCAGGCGCGTGAGGCCGCCCTCGCGCAGCTCGGGAAAGCGGTGGTACAGGAAGGCGCCGGCCACAAAGTCCAGCACTGCATCGCCCAGGAACTCCAGGCGCTCATTGTCCTGGCTGACGTCGGCATGCTCGTTTACGTACGAGCGATGCGTCAGCGC